>CAMCXT010000001.1:0-147500 GCA_945883545.1 Chitinophaga pinensis
GTTGTTGTTGAATTGAATGCTTCAACCAATGGTGTTGTACAATCAGGTTCTAACTTGGCTTGGGAACTTCACCCTGTAACTTGTGGTTCTACTGCATTGTTCTGTAACAATACAAGTGCAAACAGAGGTGTTTCTGAAACCAATACAGTGGTTGGTATCTCAATAGGAACTACTTACAGAATTCGTGTGTATGATATGGATGCTGGTTATGGTTCGGCAGGTGGTAACTTCTCTATCTGTTTAACTACGCCTCCTCCTCCAGCAAACAACGATTGCGTAGGTGCAACAGTGCTTGCAGTTGGTGGTGCATGTGTAACTACATCTGGTAACACAGTTGCAGCAACACAATCTCTTCCAGCTTCTGCATGCAGCGGTTTCACAGGAAACGCTGACGATGATGTTTGGTATGAATTCACACTTGCAACTGCAACCAACGTTAACATCGAGGTAGCAGCAAGCAATACTACTATGGATCCTGTGGTTCAGCTTTACAGCGGATCATGCGGTGCTCCAACTTCATTGTTCTGTTCAGACAACTCACTTCGCGGTGGTGTTGAAAGAATTACCCGTGTACTTGCAGCTGGAACTTACTTCGTACGTGTTTATCACTACGGTGTTGGAACAGGTGCTGGTGGAGCGCACACTATTTGTGTAACCAACAGCTTCCCTGCTATTGCTCCTGCGAACGACAATACTTGTCAGGCAATCGAACTTGGTATTGGTAACACATGTTCACCAGAAGGTCCATTCACAACAAATACAGCTACGCGTTCATTGAACATGACATTGGCTGAACAAGGTGATGGTACGCCGAATGATGACGTATGGTTTAAGTTCACGACCGATGGATCTCAAACTTCAGTATCTATCAATGTACAAGGTGGTGGCGGATTCGATCCGGTATTCCAAGTATATGCAATGTCGAACTGTAAAACACTTACAGGTTTGTTTGCTCCGATGGATCTTACTTTTGCGAATCAGCTTGAGTCTCAAACAATCTTTGGTTTAACTGGTCTTACTACATATTATGTACGTGTTTTTGATTGGAACGCAGCTGCTTCAGTAGGTAACTTCACCATCTGTACTTATGTAACGCCTCCGCCACCAAATGATGGATTGGTAAACGCACAATTGCTTTATCAGCAAAATTCAACAACCTGCTTCAATACAACTGACGGTTATTCAGTAAACGCAACTACTGGTGATGCTGCAGCTCCGGGAGCTTGTGGCGGCGCTGCTGACGATAACGTATGGTATAAATTCATCGCTACTGCTCCAACTGCAACGATCACTGTAACTGGTTCACAAGGATTCGATCCTACGGTAGATTTCAGAAGCGGTGCTGGTGCTGGTACTTCAGTAATTTGTGCGAATTCTACTGGCGCTAACGGTACTGAAACGATCAATGCAACTGGATTAACTGTAGGTCAGACTTACAAAATTCAGGTTTACGGTGCTGGCATAGCTCCTGCTGGTTGGGGTACTTTCGAAATCTGTATTTTCGGAACTGCTTCGGCTCCTGCTAACGACAATTGTGCTGGTGCATTTGCTTTACCAAACACCTCGCCTTGTACACCTATTTCTGGTGTATTAACTGGAGCAACACAAACGTTGCCTGCTAACTGTTCATTCAACTCACCAACTTACGATGTTTGGTATTCATTCATTGCTTCTTCTAATCAAGCTACACTTACGCCAGTAGGTGCTTCAGGAGCAACGGATATGGTTGTTGAAATGTACGCTGGTTCTTGTGGTACACTAACATCAATTGGATGTGCTGACAATGATCCAGCTCCAGGAACAGAAAACTTGGTTGTAACAGGTTTAACCCCAGGTGTGGTTTATTATGCACGTGTTTATGCTGCAAGCAGTATTGCTCCAGCAACAGCAACTGGTGTAGATCCAAACTTCACATTGTGCTACACAGGTGTACCACCAGTGAACGATGACATCACTGGTGCAACATTGGTGAATGTATCTAGCAATCGTGCCGATATCCTTACCAATAACCTTGGTGCAACCAACAGTTCATTGGCTCCTGGTGCTTATTTCACCGATTGGAACAACGACGTATGGTTCCGTTCAGTAGTACCTACCAATGGTGTTGTAGCTATTAACGTTGTAGGTATTGGATTCAATGACCCTAAAGTTCGTGTGTTCACATCTTCTGATAACACAGCTACAGGAACATTAACCAACATTGCATGGGATGATGACGGTGGTGCTGGTTTAGGTTCTTACGTTTACATGTCGGGCTTAACTCCAGGAAACACAATTTTCTACGCAGTAGATGGTTTCTCTGCAGCTAACTTCGGTCAGTTCCGTTTGAACGTGAACGACGGATGGTTGTGGACAGGTGCGAATGGCTTTGGTCACAATGGTGCAGGTAACTGGATCAACCAAGGTACAACAGACGCATCTCCAAATCCATTTACAACAGTAACAAACTCGTTCTCTACAGGATGGGGTGTTGCAGCAGGTGATGCGGTAATTAACATTCCACCGGTAACCAACCAGCCAATTGTAACAGCTAACGCTTCAGTTGGTGGTATTAAGTTCGTTGGTGGTGTGTTTACACAATCACGTATCACAATCAACACAAGCGTAATTCTTACCTTGAATGGTAGAACATTCGCAGGTTCAGGTCGCGGTATTACAGGTTCAGCATCAGGTGGACGTGTTGAAGGTGCTGGTCGCCTCGACATCGGATCTTCTTTGAGCCAAGATGTAAACATTGCTTACCCAACTCGCTTCCGTTGTGCCACTACAGTGCTTGGAACAACCAACGTAAACTCTAACGGTAACATGATCTTCGATAACGGAGCTTCATTGTACTCTGGTTTAACTGGTCCTGCGTTCTCAATGGTTAACGGTAACATCACTTACCGTCGTCAGGGTAACACTAGCCAGTACGTTTACAACTTCTGGGGTGCTCCAATTTCGAATGCTACATTGGCTTCATTGTCGGCTCCAGGTTTGCTTCCAAACCTTTACGCTTACAACACAGCAAATGCAACTGGTCTTGATTACTTAGGTACGCAAGCTGGATGGCAGCCACTTACTCCTGGTACAGCAATGCAACCTACGAAAGGTTACATCGCAACAGGAGCTGGTTTGGCTAACTTCACTGGTCTTCCTAACCAAATCAACCTTTCTTACACTCCACAATCAGGAGCTGGCGGAAACGACTTCAACCTTTTGGCTAACCCTTATCCAGCTCCACTTGGTGCGAGCAACTTCCTTACTGCAAACTCTGCACGTATCGTAGGTGGTGCAATGTACCTTTGGGATGATGATGCTTCGGGTGGAACTGACTACGGTGCAGGTGACTTCATCGTATACTCAGGTCTTGGTACTATAAACGGACCAAACAGTGGTGCTCCATTCTCTGGTAACATCGGATCTTGTCAAGGTTTCTTCGTGAACTACAACACTGCAGGTGGTGGAACATTCTCTTTCACTAACGCAATGAAAGTTTACGGAACAAACTCTGAGTTCTTTGATGCAACTACTATCACAAGATTGCGTCTCCGCATGGAGAATGTTAATACTGTAGCTAGCGAAGCAATCGTAGCATTCCTTGAGGATGCAACAGATGCAGCAGATGCACAGTACGACGCTCTTCGTCTTGCTGGTAACACGCAAATGAGCCTTTACACATTCAACGGAAACCTTGAGTATGCAGTTCAAGCTTGGCCAACTTTGACCAACGAGCGCGTAATTGATCTTGGAACTGTAAACACAGTTGCTGGTCCATCTACAATCGCAATGAACTTGTTCGAGAACTTCGATTCTTCAGTTATCGTTTACTTGGAAGACACTGAACTTGGTGTATTCCATAACCTAACTGAGAACAGCATTTACTCGTTCAACAACACAGGATTGAATGGTGAAACAGTTCGTTTCAGACTACACTTCCGTGCTCCAATTGCAGTAGCATCTTCAATGGATTGCTCTGGAACTGAGTCAGGAAAGATCATCGTAGCTAACCCTAACGCAACTCCAGTTGCTCTAGAGGTGAAAAACGCAAACAATGAAGTTGTAGCTACTGCTGCTGCTTTCGTTGGCGAGCACGAAGTAACTAACCTGTCTGCTGGAAACTACAGCTTGAATCTTACTTACGCTGATGGTGGTTCTACAACTAAGAATGCAGTTGTTGAATCTAACGGTATGACTGCTCCTGCAAGCTTTATTGCAAGTGCAACTACTGTATCTATCGCTGATGCAATTATCGAATTCCAAGGTACTGCACAAGGTGCATCTGAGTACATCTGGGATTTCGGTGATGGTACTATCGTAACTGGCGACTTGAATCCAGTTCATGCTTACACAAGTCTTGGTGTTTACACCGTTACTTTCACAGCATTGAACAACGGATGTGGTTCAACAGCAACTTCTACTGTATCGGTAACTAACGATGCAACAGGTATTGGTTCTGCAACTACAAACAACGGATTCTCTATCTTCCCGAACCCTGCAACTGACGTAGCTAACTTGCTTCTCAATGTAGATCGTTCTGAATCAGACGTAACTATCAGCATCAATGATGCAGCTGGTCGTTTGGTGAATACTAAACTTGTAAATGACGTACGCTCTGGCTCTGTTATCGGTCTCGATATCAATGGTCTTGCTAACGGTGTTTACCAAGTAACAGTAGAAGGTAAAAACTTCCGTAACGTAGGTCGTATCACGATCGCGAAGTAATTCATCAATGAATTGAAAAAGGGGGATCGGTTTTCCGGTCCCCCTTTTTTTATTTACGGCTATTATGCTTTAATTTGTGCAAGTAATCCACTTTGAACCCATGAGAAAACTTTTTACCCTGGCATTTGCATTTACCGCGCTGCTTGCTAATTCACAAACGATTTATGTGAATACAGCAACAGGTGACGATTCTTACGATGGTTTGTCTGCTTCAGTAAGTGGCAGCAATGGTCCTAAGAAAACCATTAACGCTGGTGTTGCGACACTAAATAGCGGAGAGATTCTAGTTATCGAATCTGGTGTATACGATGAAAACGTCGTATTCAACAAGAATTTACAATTGGTTAAAACCGGAGCCAATGCTGTAGTGGCAAATTCGATTACCATTACTGATGCTGCTGATATTACTGGCAACCTTCCAGTTGATCAAGCGATCCAAAGTGTTTCTGTTACTGTTCAAAGCGGTTCATCTGCGAATGACGGGTATGTATTTGTTGCAGAGAATGGTGCTTTGTATTTGAATGGAGCACAGTTTTCAGAAACGATCTTAGCATCAAAGTCATTTATCCTCACTCCGATTGGTTCGGTTACCTTAGGTGGTATCCGTATGAATGGAAATTCTGCTACACTTACACTTGGAGGAGACCTCAATGTGAGCAATGCAGTTGAAGTGAATCAATTCAACGGAGGTTTTCTTGAGTTGAGTGCTTTCGATTTAACAGTATACACAGGAGCTGTTTTAACGCAAGGAAGTGCAGGTTCATTTGTTCGCACCACTGGAACAGGTTCTTTGATTCTTCAGTCGTTGACTGATGCCTCAACTGTTCTACCTGTTGGTGTTGGAAATCTATACGCTCCAGTTACAATCGATGATGCCAACAACACTGGTGAATCGATTTCTGTGCGTGTGCGTTCTGCAATGAACACCAATTCTTTTAATCCTGATTTGCCTGCTGCAGTGAACAGTTTTGTAGGCTTGGAGTGGATCATGAATGAATCGGGTGCTGCAGGAAACAACGCAACGGTTAAATTCGATTACACAGGAAACAGCGAATTGAACAATTGGGCAGTAGCACAAAATCGGATCGTTGCGCGTAACGACGGCACCAACTGGAATGCTGGTACTGATGTTAACGTAGGAGATGGTTTTGCATCAGCAAGCTTTACTTCGTTGGGTGGTACTTTTGCCGTGTATTCAGATTTCCCGAATGCGATTGGCGATCAAAATGCTAACGGTATTGTAGCTGTTTATCCGAATCCATTTAGTAACGAATTGTTTATTGCTTTGCCTGCTCAAGTGCAATCGGCGAGTTTCAACCTAATCGATGTAACAGGAAAGCTAGTTGCAAATGGTGCAATTGCCACTAACGCGGTTGTATTGCCTGCTGATTTGGCTTCAGGTGCTTATTTTCTAGCGCTTGAATTGGACGGAGTTCGTTCAGTAATCAAGTTGATGAAAAACTAAAGACATAAAAAGTAATAGAGAAAGGGCTCCCAAAAGGAGCCCTTTTTTTTTGAATCGGTTTGCGGCACTGACCCGCATGGTGTTGCTGTTTTAGAAAGTAATAAGCAGAACAGGATTCTATAAACGTTTAGTACCTTTATCTTTCTTCTTGATGTTATGCTGCAATTTGATCTTCTATTTAGGAGGTTACATCAAATTGCAAAGGAGATAGAATCGTTTTTATCTTGTTTTGTAATTGAAGCTGTGGTGATTATGAGTATAAAATTGGCTTTTACCTCCCCTGTTTTCTCTGAAGAGAAACTTATGATGTTGTAAACAATGTAGAGTAATTTCATTTAAGGGCTTCATGGATACTATCATTTGATACTATCACTTGTTTTCAATTGGGGGATATTTTATAATTAATACAAAACCACTTTATAGGTTGTAACTAGTTTCTTAGTTCATCCTTTAAAGAAGGCTCTGTGAGATGTTTTCTAAAATTATAGAATAGAATTATTGGTTACAAATTGATCTAGGTATCAAAGTCCAAACAGACTTTAGACTAGTTGGATAGTATCCTAAGGCCTTAAAGGATCAAATTATCCTTCAATCAGCCCGCTCAAAGTTCATGTGTGCATCGTCTGATTGGGTTGGGTGGAAATAAAAAAGGCCCCGAACAATCGGAGCCTTTTCAAAGAATAAAGTTGGATGAATATTATTTCTTCAACAAAATTCTGCGGGTTTGAACTTGTTCACCGTCGAATACGCGAACAAAGTAAATACCGTCAGTTAAGTCGTTCAATTGAACTTCAACAGCAGGCATATCTTTGGTAAAAGTTAACTCGTAAGACTCAACTTTTTGACCAAGGTGGTTATACACTTCAACTGTTTGGTTGATGTCGCTTTCTGGTTTAAGGCGAATGTTCAAAAGACCATTGCTAGGGTTTGGATAAACTTGAAGCGCCTCATCGGTAATTTCTGCATTGAGGATTTCAATTTCCTCGCTTGATTGACGAACAAATGAAGTTCCACTGATTTCTGCACGAATGGTGTAGCAAGAAGTTGCATTGAAAGCACCGTTATAACCGTATACATATGCTGTATAAGTTGTTGCAGCTCGGGTATTGTTATAAATCAAGGATTCAGAAGTTGTCCCACCATTAGCAGATGTTCCAACCAAAGTGCTAGAACGATATAGTTTCAAATCATAGTCAGCAGGAAGATTCGTCAAAGTAACGCGTACGTTTCTAGCTGCATTGGTGTTGTTGAATTTCAAGTAATCTTTGTCCGTTGCAGAAGAAATACGCGCGCTGATATTTGTTGCCAAAGCGATTGTTTTTGCACCCGTGCGGGTTTCGTTAGGCTCGTAGTTATCGGTACAAGTAGTTGTAGCTGCAGTAGTGAAGCTTCCTTGTGATGAAACAGCGCTGTTTCCAGAAGAACATACAGTTGTTACGCGGAAATTGTAAGTGGTATTTGCAGTTAAGCCAGTTAGTGCTCTGCTTGTTGTAGCATTGTTCACCAAAGTCCAAGTAGTAGCTGCTGAAGTTTTGTACTCTAAATTGTAGCTAAGTGCACCTGAAGCAGCGCTCCAAGAAACAGTCGCTCCGGTTGCAGAAACAGCTGATGACGCAAGTCCAGTAGGAGTTCCGCAAGTTGTTCCACCTGTTGGAGCAGTGCATCCATCAGAAGTTAACAAGCCTGCTCTTAATCCACCAGCAGCAAACAAAGCTTGTGAGCGTGTTTTTTGACCTGCAGAGAACATGTACATGCAATTGTCATCGGTGTAATCCATGTAGTTCATGGTCATTTCGATTGGTGCGCCTGTGCAAGTTGAGTAATGTGGGTAAGCAGGGCAACCTACGTTAGATGTATTGTGTGTAGGCGTGTCGTTTACTAAATCGCTACCGCAATTGGCATCACCCCAAATGTGGCGAAGATTTAACCAGTGACCAACTTCGTGGGTTGCTGTTCTGCCTTTGTTAAATGGTGCTGTAGCAGTTCCTGTAGTTCCAAAGTAACGGTAGTCGATAACTACACCATCTGTTGTAGAGGTAGCAGTTCCTGGAAAAGTAGCATAACCTAAAATGCTGCCACCGATTTCGCATACCCAAACATTGAGGTAACGGTTAGGATCCCAACCTGCAGTTCCGCCTGTTGATGCTGATTTTACTGCATCGTTAGTTCCAAATGTGCTAGTTCTTGTAGAAGCAACACGGTTAATACCGTTTGAAGCAGCTCCAGTTGGCGTTCTTTGTGCCATACAGAAATTGAATTCCATATCTGATGCTACCGAAGTAAACACTGAAGGAATCAAAGATGCATCTGCATTTAATTTACGGAAGTCGTTATTTAAAACTGTAAGCTGAGATGCGATTTGTGCATCAGAGATGTTTTGAGTGGCGTTACGGTACACTACGTGGAAAACCACTGGAATCGTAACAACAACGCGCTCTCCAGTGTTGTTTTGTTCAAATTGGCGGGTGTGTTCTTCTACCGCTTCCATTGAGTGCATCAACTCAGGATTTTCGTTGATCATGTGATCCAAATGCTCCATTGTGCCGCATTGGCGCTGTGCATTTAAGCTAATGGTAACCCCCATAAGGAGCGCCATCATTGAGGTGTACAGTTTTTTCATAGGTTGTTATTTGAAATACAATTTGCGTGTTCTCGAACATATATCCAAGAACAAAATCGCTCGATTTCTCACAAATTCCTTGTTGACTAATTATTCCCAGTTATTCAGGGTAAATTCTTCACGAAGTGGTTTAGCTAGTTGTTCCTTAATCAATTGTGCATCATCTGAATTGCCCAATAGGAACATCAATTTTGTGACTGCCGCCTCAGTTGTTATATCCTCTCCACTTAAAACGCCAATGTTTCCTAGCTGGGTGGATGTTTTGTACTTGCCCTGCATTACGGTTCCACTCAAACATTGGGTAACGTTTAGCACAATGATCCCAGCATTGATCGCTGTTTGAATTTCATGGATAAACCAATCATCCGTTGGCGCATTTCCAGAGCCAAAGGTTTCAAGCACCACCGCACGTAAACCCGAAATGCCCAAGATTGTCTTTACATAAGCTTGCGACATCCCCGGAAAAACCTTTAAAATGGCAATATTGGAATCGAGTTTCTTGTAAAATCTCGTTGGTTTACCATTGTAAATCCTCAACATCGGGTCGTTGAATTGAATTTGAACGCCCGCCTCAGCCAAAAACGGATAATTCGCACTCGTAAACGCATTGAAATGGCTCGAACTGAACTTGGTGGTTCGGTTGCCCTTTAAAAGATGGTATTCGAAATAAATGCAAACTTCACTCACTTTCGGCCTTCCAAACTCTTTGGTAACGGCAATTTCAAGTGCTGTAATAAAATTCTCACGGGCATCGGTTCTTAAAACCCCAATTGGAAGTTGTGAACCAGTGAAAATAATTGGCTTCGATAAATTCTCGACCATAAAGCTGATCGCCGAAGCCGAATATGCCATCGTATCAGATCCATGTAGAATTACAAAGCCGTCGTAACGGTCATAATTCGATTCAATCACTTCTACCAACCGAATCCAATGCTCCGGACTCACGTTCGAAGAGTCGATGGTTGGCTCAAAGGTGTGAATGTCGAGTTCTATATCTAGCTTGGCAATTTCAGGGACATTCGCAATCAATCGTTCGAAGTTCACCGGCATCAACGAGCCTGTGAAACTGTCTTTGACCATCCCAATTGTTCCCCCAGTGTAAATGATCAGTGCTCTTGGTTTTCCGTTCATAGTCCGGAGAATAGCCTTTTGGCGTTATCGGTTGTAGTTTTTGCAATTTCTCTTCGGCCCGCTAGCAAATGCTCACCAAGCGTTTCGTTCACGTAAGCAAGATACGACGATTCATTTCTTTTTCCCCGGTAGGGAACCGGTGCCAAATAAGGTGCATCGGTTTCAAGCAGTAAATACTTACCATCCACTTGTTTGGCAATGCTTCCAAGGTCAGATTTTTTAAACGTGATCACCCCTCCAATGCCTAAATACCAACCCATTGAAGTAATTTCCAAAGCCTCTTCAAGCGTTCCTGAAAAGCAATGGAAGACTCCTTTTGCACCTTTTTTGGCCCAAGGCCGGATGATTTCGATGCATTCCGGAGTGGCATTGCGAGAATGAATAATCATCGGCAAGTCAAATTCTAAGGCCCAGCTGCATTGAATCTCCAATGCTTCTGCTTGAATTTCTTTGGTAGATTGATCCCAATAAAGATCCATTCCACACTCTCCGATGGCAACAAATGGATGCTTCCTCAGCCAGCTGTAACACAAGTCGAGTTCAGCTTTCCAATTTTCCGGTTGAACAGAACATGGATGTAAACCCATCGATGGCCGGCACAATTCAGGATATTTTTCAGCCAGCGCCATCATCCCATCAATCGACTCCGAATCAATATTAGGCATTAAAATTTTTGTGAGTCCAGCTTTTACAGCGCGCTCGATCATCGCATCTCTGTCTGAATCAAATTCAGCAGAATAAAGGTGTGCATGGGTGTCTATAATTTCCACATGGCGAAGATAAGCTCAAAAAAGTTCAAGACTTAGTTTCATTCCCTTTTTGGTGCAATGCAGATCAACGCTTACATTTAGGCAGTGAAAATCTTGGTTATCCGTTTCAGTTCAATTGGAGACATCGTGCTCACGACTCCTGTGTTGCGGTGCATCAAAAACGATTTGCCTGATGCGGAAATTCATTATTTAACCAAGCCGCAGTTTGCGCCGTTGTTGGCTCACAATCCTCATGTTACGAAGGTTTGGCAGTGGTCGCGGGAGGTTTTAACCTCCTTGCGGGCGGAAGGATTCGATCATGTTATCGATTTGCACCACAACCTTCGAACGCTGCGGGTGAAGTGGTTTTTGGGCGTTAAGTCGACTTCGTTCGATAAATTAAATGTTTCGAAATACTTGATGGTTCGATTCAAATGGAACCGTTTACCTGAAAAACATATCGTTGAACGATACCTTGAAACTGTTGCAAGTTTGGGTGTTCATTGGGATGGCAAGGGATTAGAATTTTATCCTGCTCCAACAGATGAGGCCATCCTTCATCAAATGCCCAAGTATTATGTTGCCGTTGTTTGCGGAGCGCTGAAAGGAACCAAGCAAATACCAGTAGAACATCTCATTTCCCTATGTAAATCAATACAATTACCTGTGGTTTTGCTGGGAGGAAAGATGGAAGTAGCCATTGGTGCTGAAATTACGAAATCCCTTGGAAGCCATGTGCTCGATATGTGCGGCAAAACTTCCATTGGAGAATCGGCTGTTGTACTCCGCGAAAGTGCAGCAGTGCTCACCGCCGACACTGGTTTGATGCATATTGCTGCCGCATTCGAAAAGCCGATTGTTTCTGTTTGGGGAAACACCATCCCGGGTTTTGGAATGTCGCCTTTCATGCCACAAAAGCCCAACAAAAGTTTTATCGCTGAAGTTGAAGGCTTGTCGTGCCGACCTTGCTCTAAAATTGGCTTTGCGGATTGTCCGAAAGGGCATTTCCACTGCATGCAAAAACAAAAATATCCGGCCATTGCTGACCGGATAAATCGTTTTGCTGAACAACAATGAGATGAATTATGCTTCGCGAAGGATGCTTAATTGATCCATAAGCGCACCTATTTCTTCCTTCGCTTTGTTGATTTTACGTTCGATGTCTTTGCGCATTTCATCGGCTGCCTTCGACTTTGAATTTGCAAAGAATCCTATATTGTTTTCTAGGGTTTGCACCTCAGTTTGTAGTCGACGAATTTTATCCTGAACCACATTTTTTTGCTGGTGCAGTTTGTCTTTACCTTGTGGATTAGAGCTAATATTGCTCACTTGGTTTCTAAAAACCTGACGACGAGACTCAGCATTGCCTGCCTTCAGTTTGGCAAATTGAGCATCAATTGCTGTTCTAAATGCCTTGTGAACCGAATCTTTTTCTTTCATCGGCACATGTCCAATTTCCATCCATTGAGCTTGAAACGCTTTCAAGGCCTCGAAATTGGCATTGTTGTCTTCGCCAAGTTCAAATGCCGCAATGGCTGCCAACAAATCCTGTTTCTTCTTTAGGTTTTCGTCCTGTTCAGAATTCATTCCAGCGAAATGCTGGTTTCGGCTTTCGTAAAAAACATCGCATGCTTTTCTGAATCTGGTCCAAAGTTTATCGCTGTGCTTCTTCGCTACTGGTCCTACCTTTTTCCATTCTTCTTGTAAAACGCGAAGGCGCTCGCCAGTTTTTTTCCAATCGTTGTTTTCTTTGAGCGCTTCTGCTTCCATGCACAGATCTACTTTTAATTTGTAGTTGTGGTTCTGTGTATTTCTGAGGCTTTTGTAGAACTCTTCTTTTACTTCATAGAAAGAATCGCGAGCGGTTTTGAACCGCTGCCAGATTACTTCATTGTCTTTTCGAGATGCAAACCCAATCTTTTTCCAATCTTCCAAAGCCGCCGCCATTTTTTCAGAAGCCTCTTGCCAGTGTTGGTGCGACTTAAATGGAACTTCTGCTAAGATCACTTCAGCACGTTCACAAACAGCCGTTTTTAGATTGAGGTTTTCGGTGAATGTAGACTCTTGCCCTTGGATATACTGGCGACGACGATCGAATAGCTTATCGCCAGCCGAACGGAATCTTTCCCAAACAACTTCACTTTGTTCACGAGCTACTTGGCCAATATCTTTCCATTGATCTTGAAGAGACTTGTAGTCATCGAGCGACTTGCGGATCGATTCTTCGAGCAACAATTCTTCAGCCTTTACGCACAGAGAAGTTTTTAACTCAAGGTTTTTCTTCTGATCAAGTTCACGAAGTTCC
The DNA here is from genome assembly GCA_945883545.1 of Chitinophaga pinensis. Lineage (GTDB taxonomy): Bacteria > Bacteroidota > Bacteroidia > M30B66 > M30B66 > CAMCXT01. The sequence continues at coordinate 12,975 of CAMCXT010000001.1, forward strand.
TTGTTGATCTTAATAACCTCATAGAAGTTATTGATATGGTGATGGTAGTTTTTCCAAAGTTCATCTACATGGCCAGCAGGAACGAGGCCGATGTTTCTCCAAGTAGCTTGAAGTTCATGCAAACGATCGAAAGAAGCCGGAATATTCTCCGTGTTCTCCATCATTTTTTTGAGCTCATCAAGGATCTCTTGCTTTTTCTTGAGGTTATCTGCAAGCTCTTTTTCTTTCTGCTTGCGTAAATCGTTTCTCTTTTCAACGAATGCTTTTACAGCTTCTTCGAATTCAAGATCAGTATCGTCGTTTATTACTTCAAATTCTAGAGGATCGCCACCATTCTCGATGAACTTCATCCGCTTAGAACTAACTTCCTCTTCTTTGTTGGTGCGGTAAGCTGCTCGAATAGAGGAGAAGGTTGCTTTTTTCGCTTCTAAGTCGCTGTTTCCAAGCAATTCCTTCATGGCAATAACCAATTCAGGGCGGGATTTTTCATGCCAAGCTACAAGTGGCAGTAGGTCGTCAAGTTCTTCTTCAGCAACTTCAGTTTCAGCCACTGCAGGAGTGTCCAATTCAATAGTTGATGTGGCTTCAGCCTCAACTTCTTGAGCTTCCACTGCCGATTCAAGTGGCGTTTCTGCAACGATGGGTTCGGCTTCTGTCTCAAGAACAACTTCTTCAACAGTGTTTTCTGGTTCAACCACCTCATTAGATTCTTCAGACAATTCAGTAGCAGCTATTTCTTCTGCATCTGCTTCTTGAATCTCTGTGTTTACAGGTGCTTCAATTGGAATAGCCACTTCAGTTGATGCTGTTTCAGGAGCTTCTATGGGCGTAGTTTCCGGTTTTTCATTCGGTCCGGTTTCCGGTGTTTGGAGCGATTCTTCAGAATTTTGCATGGTTCAAAAATAGCCAATTCCACTCCTAACACAGAAGCGAAAGATTAAAAATAATGATTTAACAAACTAAATAGACAAAATCGAAATATAAACTGAGTATTTAAATTCATATTAAATAAACTTAAATACTTACGTAATTCTAGATATTACAGCGTTCCAGTGCCTTTACAGTCACAAAAGCAAAAACTACTAAGTGTTTTGCTCATTATTTTATTGTGTACAATGTATGAAGCCAATTGGATGAAATATCTTTACACACTATTCGTTATCTTGTGCTGACGCATCGCGCTATTTCATGAAAAGAATTTTCCCCATTTTATTTTTCTGTTTCATTTGTGCTTCTTCATTTGCACAAAGCCTCAATATTCCTGTTGATTCTTGGAGAGAACATCTTCCAGTGAGCAAGGGAATTTCAATTGCACAATCGAATGAAAAGGTCTTTTGCGCAACCGAAAAAGGCATTATCGTGCTTCGCAAAGACGACAACTCTTTCGAGGTTTTGGGCCGATCAGGTGGCCTGAGTGATATCAATATTGGAAGTGTAGGCTTTCATGATCCAACACAAACATTGTTGATCGGATACAAAAACGGGAATATTGATTTGCTTAGAAACAATGAAGTCGCAAATCTTGGAGATCTGAAAAGATCCAATGTTATTTCTGGCGCTAAAGCCATCAATCGAATTAAATTCAAAGAGAATCTCGCCTATCTGTGCACCAGTTTTGGCGTTGTAGTCATCGACATGGTTCGCCGCGAAGTGAGCTCAACATTATATCCAACTGCAAGCAACGCAGAAGTATTCGATATCGATTTCAAAGGGGATTCTGTATTCGTCGCCACCGAACAAGGTGTTCGAAAAGCCGACCTCACCGATCCAGCAGTTTCGTTCTTTAACAACTGGACAACCTTGCCGGGCTTCGACGCAACTCGCCCCACGAGAAATCTTACTTGGTATAACAACGAATTGTATATCACGCGTTATGTGCCTTTCGAATACGCACGCGACACAATCTTTCGCTTCAACAACGGAAGTCCAGTAATTGAATTCACCGGAAATGGTTATCCTGGAATTCGTGAAAGCAAAGGACAGCTGCTTGTTTGCGAAAACTTGAGTGTTCTCGTGAAAAAAAGTCCGACCGAAGCCTTTCAAACCATCTTCGAATACAACAACAACGGAACGCCGAATCCATCTGATGCAATTCGCGACAATCAAGAAGACCGAGTGATTTGGATTGCCGACCAAAAACTTGGTTTGGTAAAATCGTTCGCCATTTTCGACAACCAACCATTCACGCCAGAAGGGCCTGCATCGAAGAATGTTTTCAGGTTGCAAGTTGCTGAAGACCAATTGTGGGTTGCCACTGGTGGATATGATTTCGGGTACGCTCCACTGTATCAAATTGATGGATTGTTTAATCGTGATGGCGCAATTTGGAATTCATATCAGTACCCAACTGCAACCGATTGGGTGCGCGACATTGTTGGAGTAACGATCGATCCTGCGAATTCTAAACATCTATTTGCCTCAACCTGGGGAAGTGGAATAGTGGAAGTTGACAATGGCGTGATTGTTCAGAAATACGATACTACCAACAGTGAGCTCTACCCAATTGCCGAAAACAGCGGCGAGATTCGGGTTTCTGCAGTGGCATTCGACAAAGATGCAAAGCTTTGGGCGGTGAGTACTTCTGCAACTCGGCCAGTCGCTATGCGCAAGCCAGATGGAACATGGAAGTCGTATGGCTTTAATTCGGCGATAAACGACCAAAGTACTTCCGACATGCTGATCGATTCTTCTGGACAGAAATGGTTTATCGTTCAAGACCGTGGTTTGGTAGTTTTCAAAACAGATGAAGCTGATGAACTTGAATCCTTTCAATTAATCAACGACCAAATTGGAACAGGCGCTCTGAACTCAACAAGGGTTTTTTCGATGGCGCAGGATCTGGATGGCTTGATTTGGGTTGGCACTTCAAAAGGCGTAAACGTTATCTACAGTCCAGATGCAATTTTGGATGAAAACAATCAATCGAACTGGGATGCACAAAAAATCACTGTTTCACAAGGAGGTTTCAATCAATACTTGCTCAACTCTGAAGAAGTAACCGCTATCGTTGTAGATGGAGCCAACCGAAAGTGGTTTGGAACAAAAAGCGCAGGTTTGTTTCTCGTTTCGCCTGATGGTACCGAACAAATTGCAAACTACGATTTCGAGAACAGTCCGCTGTTGAGCAACACCATCATCAGCATGGCCATGAATTATAAAACTGGTGAATTGTTCATTGGAACCGATCAGGGGATTTGCTCATTCAGAACGGATGCATCCATGAGCGATCGCGGTTTCGATAAAATGTATGCGTTTCCTAATCCTGTCCGCCCCGATTACACAGGATTAATTACTGTTACAGGCTTGGTAAACAATGCCGATGTTAAAATTACCGATGTAGAAGGAAATGTTGTTTTTACAGGAGTTTCCAACGGAGGTACAATCACTTGGAACGGTCGTTTGTATTCTGGTGAACGCGCAGCCACTGGCGTTTATATGATTTTTGCTGCAAACGAAGATGGGTCGGAAACGAAAGTGACCAAATTGTTGTTCGTGAACTGATGATGCTTCTTGCTGGCCCGGCGCTGGTGCTTCAAACAATTAGGCATGGCGATCAATCTGTTGTTGCCAGGATGTTTACCCGACAACGAGGATTGGTTTCGTTTCTGGTGAAAGGAGTTTATGCCCGCAAATCGGGGAAGGCAGCCATTTTACAAGCTATGAATTTAGTGCACGTGGCATTTCGGAACCGAGAAAATCGTGATTTGCAAATGCTCACCGATCTAAAAATGCATCATGCGTATCGGAATGTTCCATTTTCGCCTGTATCGGTTGCTCAGCTTGTTTTTATTTCGGAAGTGCTGATTAAAACCCTGCGCGATTTAGAGCCCGACGATCAGTTGTTTGATTACGTGCAAGGCATGTTGTTAGCCCTCGATGAGCAATCGGAGGTTATTGCTGATTTTCACTTGCGCTTCCTGCTCGATTACAGCAACTTCTTGGGCATCAGGCCACAGATGAATTTTTCTGATGAGTATAAGTATTTCGATCCATCGGCAGGCGAATTTATTGGCTTCCCCCGAACGGGGACTTGGTCGTTGGAATTGAGTGAACAGTTGGCGATCCTTATGGAAATTCCTTTCGAAGCGCTCTACCTCCGAAAATCGAACCGATACCAACGCCAGTTGCTTACCGATCATTTGTTGGGTTATTACAAATGTCATTTCCCATCTCTGGGAGAATTTAAAAGTCCAGAGGTGCTGAGCGCGGTTTTCGAATAAGCACTATAGGTTTCAGAAGGATGATTTTCCTGTTCTGCAAATCCTTCTGCATTGTTATCTTTGCCGCCCATGCCAATAGATCAGACCGAAGAAGAAACGCCAGGAGCCGAAATGACCTTTTTAGATCATTTGGAAGCTTTGCGCTGGCACATTGTAAGGTCGGCAATTGCAGTTGTGGCTTTCGGGGCACTTGCCTTTTTCTTTTCCGATTTAATCTTCGATGGGATTCTACTTGCGCCTAAATATGTTGACTTCCCAACATACAGGTTCTTTTGTTGGCTATCGAACGTGTTGTTTCACGACGATAGTATTTGTTTAAACGAATTGGATTTTGAGCTCATAAGCACACAGATGTCGGGACAATTTACAACCCACATCATGGTCGCTTTCGCCACAGGATTGATTTTAGCATTTCCTTATTTATTGTGGGAAATCTGGCGATTCATTAAGCCTGCTTTGTATTCGAACGAAAAGAAATATGCCAATGGAATGGTCTTTTGGGGAAGTTTTCTTTTCGCCTTAGGAATTTCATTTGGGTATTTTGTGATCACTCCTTTGAGTGTTTACTTTTTCGGGAACTACCAGATTTCCGAAATGGTTGCCAATCAAATCACGGTGAGCAGCTTTATTTCGACTGTGGTAACTACAACATTTGGCGCAGGACTGGTTTTCGAGATGCCAATTGTGATTTATTTTTTGGCTAAAATTGGCATTGTATCGGCGGCATTTTTAAAGCGCACTAGGAAAATTTCCTATGTGATCATTTTAATTGTTGCGGCGATTATTACTCCGCCAGATGTTACAAGTCAGGTGATTGTTTCCATTCCTCTTTTTATCTTATACGAAATCAGCATTTTTATTGCGCGTCGAGTAGAGAAGCGGAAATCGGCAGAGTCGTGATTGTGGCTGAATAATTCCTTAGCTTTACGGTCTAATTTTACGACATGAACCTCTCTATTTTATTGGGCATTTTAGGCCCTTGGCAGATTGTTCTAATAGTGGCCGTTATACTATTGATGTTTGGAGGCAAAAAATTGCCAGAACTGATGAAAGGCATCGGACAAGGCATCCGTGAATTTAAGGATGCAAAAGATGGCAATAAAGACGAATTGCCAGATAAAAAGAACTGATCATCCCGAAGAATCTATGTACAAATCACTGGCGGAAACCCGCTCAGCTATTGAATCGGGAGAAACAACCATTGAAGGTCTTACCCGTTATTACCTCCAGCAAATTGCCGACAAGTCATCACTGAATGCATTCCTTGAAGTTTTCCAACAGGATGCTTTGAATCAGGCAATAGCTGCCGACGAGAAGCGCAAACTAGGAAATCCAGGGAAGCTCAATGGTATGGTGATCGGCATTAAGGATGTGCTTTGTTACAAAGGGCATAAAGTGTCGTCCTCAAGCCGCATTTTGGAAGGATTCGAATCAATCTACACAGCTACAGCCGTTCAGCGTTTGATAGATGAAGATGCCGTGATCATTGGTCGCTTAAACTGCGACGAATTTGCGATGGGCAGTTCGAATGAAAATTCAGCTTATGGTCCTGTTCACCATCATCTAGATCCAAACATGGTTCCCGGAGGATCTTCAGGAGGATCGGCAGTTGCAGTTGCGGCTGGTCTTTGTTTGGCAACTTTAGGAACCGACACTGGTGGATCTATCCGCCAACCAGCATCGTTGTGCGGAATTACAGGTTTAAAGCCAACTTATGGCACTGTTTCCCGCTGGGGATGTATCGCCTATGCATCATCATTCGATCAAATTGGTCCTATGGCCAACACTGTTGAAGATTGTGCAATTATCTTGGAAGTAATTGCCGGGCCCGATGAGCATGATTCTACGATGATACAAAAGCCTTCACCAGCTTATTCGCAATTGCTAAAAAGCGAAGGGCCTGTGAAGATTGCATATTTCAAGCAATACATAGAAAGCGAAGGCTTAGATACTGAAATCAAAGCGTATGTTTTGCAATTAATTGAAAAGCTACGTGCAGCAGGGCATACAGTTGAAGAATTGGAATTCCCATACTTGGATTATGTAATTCCTGCTTATTACGTGCTAACAACAGCCGAGGCTTCATCTAATCTTTCACGCTTTGATGGAATTCATTACGGTTACCGCAGTAAAAACGCTACCGATTTAGAGTCGACTTACAAACTATCTCGAACAGAAGGTTTCGGGAAAGAAGTAAAGCGCAGAATTATGTTGGGAACATTCGTTTTGAGTTCTGGATATTATGATGCGTATTACTCCAGAGCACAAAAAGTGAGACGAATGCTCCGTGATCACACGAACAACATTCTGAATTCATACAGTTTCATTTTGATGCCATCAACTCCAGGAACAACTTTTCCTTTGGGTGGAAAATCTTCAGATCCGATTCAAATGTACCTTGAAGACATTTACACTGTTCAAGCGAATTTGTGCGGATTACCTGCCATTTCAATTCCAATGGGACAGCATTCAAACGGCTTTCCATTTGGTGTTCAGTTGGTTGGCGGCGCATCGAAAGATTCAGACATGCTTGCGTTTGCTGCAAGATTACAGAATGATTTTGTATAACCTTTGAGCCAATTACGAGCGTATACTTTGTCAACAAACCTGTGTTGAATTTGGCTTCATTGGGGATTTATCGTATTGAAAAATCCTGTAGGTTTGAAAAATCCTGAACGACGATCGATTCAGGTATTCATTTATAATACTACCGTTTAGGTTTTGACGTTCTTCTGCGAATGAGATTGTTTGGATTGATCATTCTTTTGTGTTTGTCTGCAGGAAATTCCCTGGTAGGGCAGAAGCGCACATACACTTCTTCGCGAGATACAACTGTGAAGTTACTCAGCGATGACCCTATTGCTGCAGCGCTAGATTCACTGGCTTACCTAAAACTTTTCGAATCTACACGTTTCGGATCGGAGTTTGGCAGAGCTACATCAATGGGCTTTTCGCCCGATTCTGTTCCAGTTTACGATGCTTCGGTAATCGCCGACCGCATTGCAAAGCTTGATGCACAGTCGCCATTTAAATTGATATATAACGACGAGGTTCGCGCCTATATTAATATGTATGCAGTTCGAAAGCGCAATCAAGTGTCGAGAATGATTGGCTTATCAGAATTGTATTTTCCACTGTTTGAAGAAGCACTGGCTCGCCATAAAATGCCTCTTGAATTAAAGTATCTCGCCATTGTTGAATCAGCATTGAATCCTGCTGCACGTTCAAGAGTTGGCGCACAAGGTCTTTGGCAATTCATGTACGGTACCGGAAAGCTTTTCAAGCTTGAAGTAAATAGCTATGTTGACGAACGCTGCGATCCAATTAAATCGACCGAAGCGGCATGTTTGTACATGAAATATTTGTATTCTATTTACAAAGATTGGTCGTTGGTTTTAGCTGCCTACAACAGCGGGCCAGGAAATGTGAATAAAGCCATTCGCCGTTCAGGAGGAAAAACCAATTACTGGGATCTTCGTCCATTTTTACCGAAAGAAACTGCTGGTTATGTGCCTGCTTTCATCGCTGCAACCTATGTGATGCACTATGCCAAAGAGCACAATCTTTACCCGATTATGCCGCGTGCTATTTTCAGTGAGATAGATACTATTCATGTTCATAAGCGTTTGGCATTTTCACAAATTGCGAATGTGCTCGACATGCCAATCGAAGACATCGAATTTTTGAATCCTACATATTTGCTTGGTGTGATCCCAGAAATGGGGAATTATCAAGTGCTCACTTTGCCTAAGTCGAAGATTCCGACTTTCATCAACAATGAGCAAACGATCTACAGTTACCGCACGAAGGAAACAACACGCGATAGTTTGATGAACATCACCAAGGCGTTGCCGATGGCATCGAAAACGCACGTGGTGCGATCAGGTGAAAGTATCTCTGCGATTGCTAGAAAGTACGGAGTTACAGTGGCCGACTTGAAAAAGTGGAACAAACTGCCATCCAATAAGCTCAAGCGTGGGCAACGATTGAAAGTAACTGCGCCGTTCAAAGCGAAGGTTGATGAAATAACATCACAGTCAGGCAACACTTCGACAGAAACAACTTCGTCCGAATCAGGTCAAAGCAACAGTACAGGTGGTTCTAATTCTGAAACAGCACCAACAGAACCTAAAACAACGCCCAAGCAAACTGCCACATCTGGAGCAAGTTTATACAAAGTAAAATCTGGCGATACCTTATGGAAGATTGCAGTAAGCCATGGGATGACCTTAGAGGAAATTCGTAAGCTTAATGGATTTACTTCGCGCACCAAACTTCAAGTTGGGCAAAAGATTAAAGTGAAGAAGAAATAAGGTTCTAATTAGAACGATGTAAAAAAGCGCTAAGCATTTATGTTTAGCGCTTTTTGTTTTTCTATAAATCACATGGTACTAGACCAAACAAAAAAAGCCGTCCCGATGAAGGACAGCTTAATTAATTTTTGTTAGAATGTATTATTCTCCTGCGATAGGATCAACCGATACAAAAGAACGGTTATCGCTACGGCGTTTGAATTGAACAATCCCGTCAGTAAGTGCAAACAGGGTATGGTCTTTACCAATACCTACGTTTGAACCTGCATGGTGACGTGTTCCGCGCTGACGAACGATGATGTTACCAGCAATGGCAACCTGTCCGCCGAAAATTTTCACGCCGAGGCGTTTGCTATGGGACTCACGGCCGTTCTTAGAACTACCAACCCCTTTTTTGTGTGCCATGGTTCTGTTCGATTAAGCGTTGATACCTTCAATGACGATTTTGGAAAACTGTTGGCGGTGACCATTTGATTTTTGGTACCCCTTACGTCTTTTTTTCTTGAAAACGATGACTTTGTCACCCTTCAGATGGCTGAGCACTTTCGCACTCACCGATGCACCGCTTACGGTGGGAGCTCCGACCGTCACACTTCCGTTTTTTTCAATGAGAAGAACAGTATCGAACTTCACATTTTCGCCTTCGTTATTAGCTAGGCGATGAACGAAAATAGTCTGGTCTTTCTCCACTTTGAACTGCTGACCTGCGATATCTACAATTGCGTACATAGTATTGAAAGATTGAATTAACCTTTTACTTGAAAAGGGTTGCAAAAGTAGTGATTCGATTTTAATCTCCAAAGCTTTTCAACAATTATTGTTAAGAAACTTAGTTTGTCTTTCAAAGGCATCTTAGCGACAAGAGAGATTTATTGTATTTGAGTGCGCTCTAAGGATGAAGTAATTTTATAAAACTAAAACGAAGAAACCATGAAACAGTTAATCATCAGTATATGCATTTGCGCATTCAGCGGAATGCTTCAAGCCCAAAATGGAGGTTCACTTATGGGAGTAATTACCGACTCTACCAACAACGAACCCATTCCTATTGCAGTTGTAAAAGTAACTGGAGGAACGATAAACACAGGAGCAATTGCAGATATGAATGGCGCCTATTCAATCAAAGGAATTCCAGCTGGCGAATACAAAGTGGAGATCAGTCATTTAAGTTACCAAAAAACAACCATCAACAACGTTGTAATTTCTAATGGAAGCATCACCTTCTTGAACAAACAACTTGGGAATACAAGCCTCAAACCTATCGAGATTGTTTGGGACCAAGAAAAGGAAGATCTACTTGGAAAGGGAACTCCTCCAACCATGACGAGAATTACAGCTGAAGAACTTCTTGAAAATGCCAATCCACGCGGTGTTATCGGGAGTATCGTAACCAGCGTCCCGAAGGCTTTTCAAACCAATGAACGCGCAGGAATTAATTTTTCAGGTTCAAGAACAGATGCCACACAATATTATATAGATGGAATTAAGGTGATTGGTGAGCCTCAAATTCCACAATCAGGAATTGAAGAAATGGTCGTGATTACGGGCGGAGTGCCAGCACAGTATGGGGATACAACAAGTGGTGTAGTTCTAATCACGACCAAAACTTATAGATAATCAAAGCAATTGGTTTGGTTTTTTGGTGTTGGGGATAACACCGGAGGAGGGGTTTGATTTCAAAAACCTCCGGTAACGACTCCGGGCAGAAATGTCCGGAGTTTCTTTTTTTATCTCATTGAAACAAGGCAAGAAAAAGTGCGTTTAGAAAGCGATGTTTTCATCTGCTAACCGCGTATCTTCGCTCCGATGCTGAATAGAATACTGCTTTTCTGTGTGCTTGCTTTCTTAGGAATGCCTGTTGCGTTTACTCAACCAGGATCTGAAGGAGAACAATCGCCCATGCCATCTACCGAAGAACAACTGGCAGGGCAGTTTTACAACAATGGCGAATGGTTGAAAGCAGTTGCTGCATATGAAGAACTATACGACAAAAAGCCCGTCAATTTTTATTATACCCAACTACTCAACTGCTATATAAATCTCAAAGATTTTAAGCAAGCCGAGAAATTGGTATCCCGTCAAGCCAAGCGAAATGCCCGCCAACCAGCCTATCAAGTTGACCTTGGATATGTTTATGCCCAAAGTGGGGAAGATGACGATGCCCGCAAACAATATGAAAAAGCGCTGAAGCAACTCGATATTTCCGACGATATCATGGTGAAAGATTTAGCCAATGCCTTTGAAGGTCGCGGACAAACAGAGTTTGCAGTGAAAGCATATCTCGCCGCTCGGAAATCGCCAGCGCGCATTTACCAATTCAATCTTGAGCTTGCTCGACTCTACGACAAACGTGGAGAAACCGACAAAGTAGTTGTGGAGTACCTCGAACTCATCAATACACAAGGCTATGAGTTTATCGAGCAAATTCAACAGAATCTCCAAGACATTATTGCCTCCGATTTGGATGGCAAAAAAGGCGAGCTCATCAAGGAGCAGTTGCTAAAGGAAATTCAGAAAAATCCGTCCAATCTGGCATTTTCTGATATTTTGATTTGGTTCTTCATCCAGAAAAAGGATTTTGAGTCAGCGTTTATCCAATCGAAAGCAATCGACAAACGCCTGAAGGAAAACGGCAATCGAATCATGGATTTAGCCAGACTTGCCATGAGCAACGATTTTTTCGACACTGGAAAAAAAGCTTATCAATATGTAATCGACAAAGGGCAAATCACAGAAATGTACTTCTATGCCCGAAAAGAACTTGCTGTTGCGTTGTATCGGAAGCTCACACAGGCTGGAAGTTACACCCAAGTCGAGCTCACAGAACTTCACAACTTGCTTACAAGCACTTATTCAGAATTGGGGCCCAACGAAAACTCATCGCATGTTGGAATTCGCAAAGCACATCTAGAGGCATTTTATATGAATCGCCCCGATGATGGTTTGAAGGTTCTCGATGAATTGAGCACTCCTCAAGCGGGCCTTGAACAAAGAACTGCCAACGAAGTGAAACTTGAAATGGCCGACATACAACTCTTGAAAGGAGAAGTGTGGGAATCTACTTTGTTGTATTCGCAAGTCGAAAAGGCAATGCGTGGCGATACTTTGGGCCAAGAAGCGAAATTCCGAAATTCACGTTTGGCTTATTACAATGGAGAATTCGATTGGGCGAAGGCACAGTTAGACGTACTGAAGGCTGCAACATCGAAGCTTATTGCAAACGATGCATTGGAGCTTAGCCTACTCATTGGCGACAATTTGAATTTTGACTCTACAGGAGAGGCTCTGCGCATGTTTTCTAGAGCAGATCTGGCTTTCTTCCAGAATCAAGTTTCTGATGCACTCGCAACACTCGATTCTTTAGAAACAGCATTTCCGGAAAGCACCTTAGGCGACGATCTGCTTTTCAGACGTGCAAAAATTTATCTCCGCCAAGGAAAAACAACAGAGGCAATAGATCAGCTCGATAAGTTATTGGCAGCATACAAAAAAGATATTCTGGCAGACAATGCCCTTTTTATGTTGGCAGGTATTTTCGACTACCAGAAAAATGACGTACCCAAAGCCATGGAGCTTTACAAAGAATTGTTGACCGATTTCCCGGGATCCCTTTATGTGGTAGAAGCCAGAAAAAGATTCAGAACCCTTCGCGGGGATTTGGTTCAGTAAGCCTGATGGTTTGCTGCTTCCCACTTAAGTAAAACGACAATGATCATAGAGCCTTGGGCTTGCCTATCTTTGAAGCATGATTTTATATAACGTCACGGTCAACATCGACCCTGCTGTGCACGACGATTGGGTGCAATGGATGAAAACCAAGCACATTCCTGATGTATTGTCTACAGGCATGTTCACTGACAATCGATTTCTCCGGGTGCTGAATACCGAAGAAGGTGAAGGATTTACTTATTCGGTTCAATACACTGCACCAACAATGGAACATTACGAGCGCTATCGTGCCGAATTTGCATCCGCACTTCAAGCAGAACACACTGCTCGATACCGCGATCGTTTTGTGGCTTTCAGAACATTGCTGGAATGGGCCTAAACAATCAACACCAAAATCAGGTAAAAGCCAAGAAACAACTTGGTCAGCACTTTCTTACCGATTTAAATATCGCCTCCAATATTGCTGATGCTTTAAGGGTTGAAGAAGGAAGAAAAGTGATCGAAGTTGGGCCTGGAATGGGCGTGTTAACGCAATTTCTGCTCAAGAAGCCGTTCGATTTACAAGTGGCTGAAATCGATCGAGAATCTGTGGCATACTTGGAAAAAAACTTCCCAGATTTGAAAGACCGCATTCTTCCGGGCGACTTTTTAAGGATGGATCTCAGCCGCTACCTCAATGAAGACGGTGCGGTGATTGGAAACTTCCCATACAATATTTCCTCTCAGATTTTGTTCCAATGCCTCGACTTCCGTCCTTTCGTGAGTGAGGTTTGCGGAATGTTTCAGAAGGAAGTGGCAGAGCGAATTGCTTCCAAACATGGCAATAAGGTTTATGGAATTCTCAGCGTTGTGATGCAAACGTATTACGACATCGAATATCTGTTTACTGTGCATGAACACGTTTTCAATCCACCGCCAAAGGTGAAATCTGCTGTAATTATCCTCCGAAGGAAAGACAATGTGCAACTCCCTGTTTCGGACAAGTTTTTATTGCAAGTAGTTAAGCTCGCGTTTAATCAACGCAGGAAAACGCTACGTAATGCACTGAAACCAATGCTTCCCGGCGACGGAACCGAAGAAAAGTGGCTTCACCTCCGTGCTGAACAACTTTCAGTTCCTGAATTTGCAGAACTTGCATCAGCCCTTTGTAAAACCAAATGATTAACCGTGCCAATATCCGACTGATCATCGTGCTGATGGTTGTTGCCCTCACGGGATTGATCGGTATTCAGATCTATTGGATCGACAATGCGATTTCTCTTGAGCGACAACGCTTCGAAAGTACCGTAAATCAAGTGCTTGCCAATGTGGTGGAGTTGGTTGAAAAACAGGAAGTTGCTCAAAATGTTCGGAAGAAATTCGATGCTTCCCGGCAGGGAAAAATGTTTTTCATGGGAATCGACTCGCTGATTCGCCAAAACATCGATCGAGAAGATACCACCACTTCGGGACTTGTGTTTTGGAACGAAGTGAGCCCTGGAGAAATCCAAACAGAATTTCGGCAACTCAGCGCCGATGGAACGGTCGAAATCATTGAAGAGAATTTTTCCGATTCGACGGGTAAAAAGCAGTATCGGAAAGTGAGAAAGTCGAAGCAGACCAACGGTGCTCCGTTTTTTTCGGACGTTGCTGGTACTGTGAGTTCTCTCGAAAAAGGAGGCGACCCGAGGTTGGAAAGGTTGATGAAGAAATCAGGCTTGGTGACCGATGTATTCAAAGAGTTGTTTAATTTGAATATGCGCACTGGTGTGGAAGACCGGGTAAATCCGAAAATGATCGATTCGCTTTTAAGGGCTGAATTCAGTTCGGCAGGCATTTCTACTCCATTTGAGTTCGGCCTGTACGACTTCATGAACAACAAGTTATTTGTCGATCATCCGACCGATTATACCCAAGAAATCATGAAAACTCGCTTCCGTATGCGGTTGTTTCCACATGATATTTTTTACCATCCTGATTACCTAATGCTCTATTTCCCAGAGCAAAATAAGTACGTGTTTAGCAACCTGAGGCTGATGTTTGCTTCATCAGGATTCTTCATCTTAATCATCATTGGTTCGTTTTACTACACCATTTCTACCATCATTCGGCAGAAGAAACTTTCCGACATCAAGAACGACTTCATCAACAACATGACCCACGAGTTGAAAACACCAATTTCAACGATTTCGTTGGCTTGCGAAGCCCTGAATGACGCCGATATTTCGAAAACGCCGCGCATGACCGAGAACTACACGCGCATGATTGCCGAAGAAAACAAGAGGTTAGCCCAATTGGTGGAGAATGTGTTGCAAAGTGCTTTGTTAGACAAGTCGGACTTCCAGCTCCAACTGAGCCAAGTCGATATGCATCAAGTGATCGACAAAGTGATGAAAAGCATGCGGATGCACATTGAAAAACGCAAGGTAAAAGCAACTATCCAGAAAGACGCAACCCAGTTTATTGTTGAAGGCGATGTCGTTCACATTACCAATGTGATTTTCAATTTGATCGATAATGCCCTGAAATATTCTCCTGAAGCGCCCGAATTGATCATCAAGACACGCAATACCGCAACTCAATTTTTCGTTTCAGTTGGCGATAACGGAATTGGCATTTCTCGTGATCAACAGAAAAAGATCTTTGAAAAATTGTACCGCGTGCCCACTGGAAATATTCACAACGTGAAAGGCTTCGGTTTAGGCTTGAGCTATGTGAAAGTGATAGTTGATAAGCACAACGGCAGTGTGAAATTAGACAGCGAGCTGGATGTTGGCAGTACATTTACCGTGAATCTGCCGTTTTCACAAGGCTTGTCTTAATACTCGAGTACGATTTTGACAGTATTTCTGCCTCGCATGATTTTTGTGCCATGTAAACAAATAAGCTTTTAAAACCATGAAGATATTATTGGCAGAAGACGACCCAAATTTGGGCGCAATTATCAGCGAATATTTAGAAGCAAAAGGATATCAAACACATTTGTGTCTCAATGGTGAAGATGCGTTCAAGGTTTTCCTTCGGGAAAAATGGAACTTATGCATCTTTGATGTTATGATGCCTCTGATGGATGGCTTCACACTCACCAAGGAAATCCGCAACCATAACAAAGATGTTCCAGTGATTTTCCTCACTGCCAAGTCGATGAAGGAAGATACAATAGAAGGGTTTAAGGCTGGTGGAGACGACTATCTTACGAAGCCTTTCAGCATGGAAGAGCTGGTTTTGAGAATAAAAGCCATTTTGAAACGTACCGAGAAAAGCGATGGCACAATGTCGTCGCAGGAATTTGCAATCGGGAAATATATCTTCAATCCAACGCTCAACACTTTAAGCAAAGAAGGTGAAGAAACCCATAAGCTTACTTCCCGTGAGGTTGAATTGCTGAAGTTGCTGTGTATTAATATCAACGATACACTCGAACGAAATTTTGCCTTACGCGCCATTTGGTCGGAAGACAATTATTTCAATGCACGAAGTATGGATGTTTACATCGCCCGTTTGCGCAAATATCTTTCTGGGGATCCGAACATTGAAATTCTAAATGTTCACGGCAAGGGCTTCAAGTTAGTTGACCGTTCTTCTGCCTCCCATTAAGCGATTTCGGCTTCTTTGCGCAGTGAAAACTGTTTGATTTTTTTGTAGTTTTTCAACAAGGGAATCATGAACACAGCCACTACCAAGGCACAAATTAGATACGACCAGGCCACATTTCCATCGCGGTTGAAAAACGGCAAGGCAAATATCCCGCTCAACAAGGAGCGAAACAGAATGTTGATGGTTTGGAAAACGGAACTTACCCGACCAATATTTTGATTCGGAACATGCTGAAATATCCACGTAGTGCGCAAAACACGTGCACCAGCATTGGTTAAACCTAGCAATACACTTAAGAACAAATACCATCCAACGGAGTGCGTGAATGCCGAATTGATGTAGATGTAAACCGTTGTCGCCATCAGCAAAAGGATGCCGAATAAGGCGCCTTTCTTCTCGAAGACTTTCACGATAACAACTCCGGCGAGCATTGCGCCAACAGAATAAAAGAATTCTGCCAAAGCGTATGCTCCAGCATCCGATTGCAAATGTTGATCTGTGTACAATGGAAGCAATTGCTGCACTGTTACAAGTAATACGATGAAGATGGCAAATGAAGCATTTCCAAACAGGAAAATAAGTGGGTTGCTTTTTAAGAATGCAAATCCAGACTTTATTCGATCGAACAATCCACCTGTCTCAGGATGGCGTTCGGTGATTGGAATGTACCGAATGGCTGCAATGAGGAAAATACTGATTAGGTAGCTAATTCCATCCGCAAGGAAGATTTCATGAAGCGCCCAAGGTTGAATTTCGGGCAGCGACTTTCCTGCTATTGTTAAATCGATTGTACCGTTGAGTAGCAGCGCTCCTGCAGCACCAGATAAAATGGATGTGCTTTGTCCTATCACTTCCGTCATCGAGGTGAATCGACCATAGTATTTCCGCTCGGTGATTTCTTGACCGAAGGCATACAAAGCTGGATAATGAATATTGTAGATGAATATTGTTCCAGAAAACACGGCAATAGCACCCCATTCACCAACATCTCCAACCGAATAGCCGTAGGCACTCACAGCGCCAAGCAGCACAGCGCCGAACACATTAATTCCTAGAAAAACGTGCTTTCTCGAGAATCGATCGATGAGTGAACCTGCGTAGAGTCCCCAGAAAAGCATGATGAGCGTAGTTGTAGCATACATCCAACCGAAAAGCTCCGGTTTGTTGATCATCTTGCTGAAATACCAAGGAATGGCCAGCATGCTTATGCCTTGAGCAAAGCCCGAAACGGCATTTGCAGTATAAAGTAGGCGGTAGGCGGCAGCATTTTTCATTGTTGGCAAAGGTGCTAAGAAAGATTGAATCTTTGAGCAGAATCTCGGGTTTGGTGTATTAACTTCACTGCCGAATATGACAAATCCACTTTACACGGTAACCGACGCGCTCGAGAAGATGAAGAAGTATTGTGCTTTTCAGGAGCGCAGTAGTTATGAAGTCAAGCTTAAGTTAATGCAGCATGCCATGCGTGGCGAAGAGGCTGAATTTGTTATCGCCACCTTGATTTCAGAAGGTTACCTCAATGAGGAACGTTTTGCCCGCAGTTTCACAAGGGGAAAGTTCAGAATGAACCATTGGGGCAAAGCGAAAATAGAAGCAGAGCTCCGCGGCAGAGGAGTGAGCAAGCAGAATATCCAAAAGAGTTTCGAGGAGATCTCAGATGAAGAATACGAGGAAACGCTTAGAAAGATAATTCGGAAAACTGCAGGCTCTAAAATTCCGAGCGACCGAAAGGGCCGTCAGAGCTTAATCAGGAAATTGATGCAGAAAGGTTATGAAGCCAGTTTGGTGTTTCGCATGTTGGGCGAAGATCAAACAGAGGATTAACCTGGTAGTCCGTTGAAGAAATCTTGGAAGATCGCCAAGAAAAGACTGAGGAAAATGCCACTGAAGATCACCAAATTGAAAGCTACGTTCGCTTGGATTTTATCGGGCGATTGACCTTCGCTGTTGAAAGCGTAAACCACTGGGCGTAAATAGTAATACACCCCGATAAGTGATCCTGCGATCGCGAACAGAACCGCTACAATCAAGTTGCTATTGAAGGCGCTGAAGAACACCATGTATTTCCCGAAGAATCCTGCCAATGGAGGAATCCCTGCCAAGGAAAACATCGAAATCACAAGCGCTGTTGTAAGGAGCGGATTGTTTTTCGCCAAGCCTTTGAAGTTATCAACCGGCAATTCGTTTTTCACACCGCTGAGCGCCATAATAACCGCGAAAACAGTAATCGATGCCACGCTGTAAGCTGCCGAATAGTAGAAAATAGCAGAAGCAGAAGTTTCATTAAGCGCCATAATCGGGATCAACAAGTATCCTGCGTTGGCAACACCCGACCATGCGAGCATTCGTTTCGCTTCATTTTGCATCACTGCTGAGATATTCCCCAACAAGATGGTTACAACCGAAATAACCCAAACAATTTGGTACCACACACCATCAATGCCTGAGAAACAAGTATCAAAAAGTCTGTAGAATGAAGCAATTGCAGCTGTTTTTACAACGGTTGCCATGAAAGCCGTAATCATTGTTGGGGCACCTTGGTAAACATCAGGCGACCAGAAATGGAAAGGAACAGCTCCAATTTTAAATGCGAATCCAATCAGAATCATCATCACACCTGCATTGAAAATCAGAGGAGTTGATTCGGTATTGTTTACGTAATCGGAAATTACGTTCAGATCGAAGCTATTGCAAACCCCAAATACCAAGGTGATTCCGAAAAGAAGTACACCAGATGAGAATGCACCCATCAAGAAATACTTCAATGAAGCTTCGTTTGAGCTCAGGTTTAAGCGGCGACTTCCTGCAAGAATATACAGTGGAATCGATAGAATTTCGATCCCAATGAAAAGCATCACCAAGCTGGTGAAAGAAGTCATAAGCATCGCGCCAGTGGCGGAAAATAGCATCAGGGCATAAATGTCGGCTATGTTGCTGTCTTCTTTGCGGAAGTGCCAAGTGGCCAACATGAATAGCATAAAGAGGATGAAGATGATCAAACCGGTAAATGATACCGCGTAGTTATCATAGTTCATCATGCCAAACCAAGTGATATCCGTTCCCCAATCCATTGCATTTAGAACGAATGCTGCAGCCAATCCAGTAAGTGCAACCGGAAGCAGAAGTTTCTTCTGATCAAAGGCGCCAAGGAAAAGAACCAAGAAGCCTAGAAGTGACAGGAGTACCAGTGTATACATATCAGTGGGTGGTTGCTAGGTGCTGATCAATCTGGAACAGCAGGAATTTCACCGACTCATCGGTAAGGTTAAAGATAAATTGAGGATACACTCCCAAAACAACGATCAACGCGACAACTGGGAAGAGCACCATTTTTTCAGAAAGGCTCAAATCAGGGAAGCCTGCAACATGCTGAACATCGCCCAACATGGTTGCTTTGTAAGCGCGAAGCATGTAAACCGCTCCGAGAATTACTGTCAATCCACCGATTGCAGCGTACCAATAGCTAGTTTCGTAAAGTGCATTCAACAATAGAAATTCACCGATGAAACTATTTGTTAAAGGCAGTGCTGCACTTGCAAATGTGATAATCAAAAACGTGGAAGCAAAAACAGGAGCCAACTGACGAATCCCGCCCAGGTTTTCCATTTGTGTTGTATTCAATCTGTTAAGGAAAATCTCAGCAACGAAGAACAATCCAATCACATTCACACCATGCGCAACCATTTGCACCAAAGCAGCTTGGAAACCAACTTGGGTCATAGTAAACACACCAGCAGTGATCAATCCAACGTGCGCAATAGACGACCAAGCAATCATTCGCTTGAAATCTTTTTGTCCGATAGCGATCCATGAAGCATACACAACACCTACGATGGCCATGATGATAGCTACATCAGCGTACGCTAAAACAGCGTGCGGAGTGATTGGTAAAATCCAGCGGAGGATCGAATAGATACCCATTTTAAGCATGATCCCTGAGAGGAGCATTGCTCCAGCATTTGGCGCAGTTGTGTAGGTGTCAGGCTGCCAAGAATGGAATGGCAACAATGGAATTTTGATCGCATAAGCAGCGAAGAAAGCCCAGAAAATCCAACGTTGTGAAGAAAGATCCAGGTTAAGACTGTAAAGGTCACCGATAGAAAATGATCCAGCCTGCAAATACAACCAAATGATGGCAGCAAGCATGAGCAAACTTCCACTGAGTGTGTAAATGAAAAACTTGAAGGTGATTCGAATTCTATTTTCCCCACCCCAAATAAGTACGATGAAATAGATCGGAATCAGCGCCAATTCCCAGAAGATGTAATACAAGAAAACATCGAGCGAAACGAAAACGCCCACCAAAGCACTCTG
Organism: Chitinophaga pinensis; assembly: GCA_945883545.1. Taxonomy (GTDB): domain Bacteria; phylum Bacteroidota; class Bacteroidia; order M30B66; family M30B66; genus CAMCXT01. The sequence continues at coordinate 33,067 of CAMCXT010000001.1, forward strand.
CATGAAGAGCATCAAGAAGTAGAACAGGCTACTTTGCTTGAATTCACGATTCCAGGTCGACAAAACGATGAGAGGCAACAAGAAATTGGTGAGAATCACCATGAGCATGCTGATGCCGTCGAGTCCAACGAAGAATCTTACTCCTAGTTGAGTAATCCATGGGAGGTCAACCATTCCTTGCATATTGGCAAGGAAACCTGATCGATAGTTGATGTCGAAAAGGAAGATTGCATAAGCTGTAAGGAGTGCTTGAATCAAAGTGGAAACAAGCGCAACTTGTTTTGCCTGTTTAGGGATGAATAAGCACAATAGCCCTGAAATGAACGGAAAAGCCAGCAGGGCAACCGTGATCATCCCGGTGAGAGGAAGGGTAATGGTATCTGGTGTCTGCATGCTTAGTTCAGAAAAAGATTAGCGGCAAGAATGGCAAGAATTCCAATGGCCATAGCGAATACATAGAATCCGACATTTCCTGTTTGTAGGAAGCGAACTGTTCTGGAGCTCAGGATTACAACCTGACCAACACCGTTCACGATTCTGTCGAAGAAATTGGTTTCAAAGATTTTCTGGATCCAGCTGGATGCTGCAATCACTGGACGTGCAACAATTGCATTGTACAATTCATCGATGCGGTATTTGTCGACTAGCAATTGCTGCCATGCAGGGATAGGTTCACCATCAGCAGCTGGAACATGTCCGTTCTTATTGTAGCGAATTCGTGCGTAGAAGATCACCGAAAGCACAGCCACCACCGAAACAGCCATGAGGATATATTCGAGTGTGTGTGAAAGGTGCCCATGCTCTTTTCCTTCTAGGATAAATGTTGATCCTGCGAGGATATCAGCGAAGAAGCGATCGAGCCAATGGTTGCCTCCAAGTACTTCGGGAACATTTACAAAACCAGCTACAACAGAACATACTGCCAAAACGATGAGCGGTATTGTCATTGTTTTAGGGGATTCATGCAGATGATGCTCTTGTTCGTGTGTGCCGCGGAAGCTACCGTAAAACGTAAGGTAGAATAGACGGAACATGTAAAATGCGGTAAGAAGTGCACCACCTAAACCCAATACCCAGAAGATTGGATTGTGGGCATATGCTGATGCCAAAATTTGATCCTTTGAGAAGAAACCTGCCAATGGTGGAATTCCTGCAATGGCGAATGTTCCGATGGCAAAAGTAAGATGCGTGATCGGCATGTATTTTTTCAATCCACCCATTTTGCGAATGTCTTGTTCGCCGCCCATGGCATGGATTACAGATCCAGAACCGAGGAATAACAAGGCTTTAAAGAACGCATGGGTAAACAAATGGAAATATGCAGCAGTGTAAGCTCCAAGGCCCAATGCGAAAAACATGTAACCAAGTTGCGATACCGTTGAGTATGCCAGCACTTTTTTGATGTCGTTCTGTTTGAGGCCGATAGTTGCAGCGAAAATGGCGGTTACCAATCCTACAACCATGATGATTTCTTGGGTAAACGGTGCCAAGGTAAAGAGCACGTTGCTTCTGATGATGAGGTAAATACCTGCAGTAACCATCGTAGCCGCGTGGATGAGTGCCGATACAGGTGTTGGACCCGCCATCGCATCTGGAAGCCAAGTGAATAATGGTAGCTGCGCAGATTTCCCGATTGCCCCGATAAAGAGGAGAATCGTGGCGTTGCGGATAAGCGGATCACCTGGATCAATTTGAAGGGCTTCGAATGCAATTCGGTTAAATTCGAAGGTGGAGAAACGCAAATAAAGCAAGAAAATACCGAGCAAAAGGCCGAGGTCTCCGATTCGGTTCATGATGAAAGCCTTGTTGGCGGCTTTGTTGTACTCTGGGTTTTTATACCAGAATCCAATCAAAAGGTAAGAGCACAATCCAACGCCTTCCCATCCAACGAAGAGCAGGATGTAATTGCTTCCCATGACCAAAATGAGCATGAAGAACACGAACAAGTTGAGGTAGGCGAAAAACTTGTGGAAGTTCTCATCATCGTGCATATATCCAACCGAATACACATGAATGAGGAAGCCAACACCTGTAATTACAAGCATCATCATCAGCGAAAGCTGGTCGAGTTGAATGCTATAGTTGATCGACAGGCTTGCTATGTGCATCCATTCGAGAAAAACGATTCGAATAGGTTCCTGATCAACAGAGTTGACAAAAGGAATGAAAATAGAAACAGTGAGAATAAACGGCACTAGAATCATCAATGAGGCAATGCTGCCAATGATGTTTTTAGAAGTGCCTTTTCCAAAGAAAATACTCAACAGAAAACCTGCGAGTGGAAGTACGGGGATCAGCCAGGCGAGTTGTTCCATCAGTTTCGAATCACCATTTAAGGTTTCTTAATGCATTGATATCTGTGGATCGGATATTTCGATATATCATCACCAATATGGCTAAGCCAACAGCAACTTCGGCTGCTGCCACTACCATGATGAAGAACACGAAAACCTGTCCGTCTTGGTTGCCATTGAATCGTGAGAAAGCAGCCAACAAAACGTTCACTGAATTGAGCATCAACTCAATCGACATGAAGATGACGATGAAGTTTCTTCTTAACAGCACGCCCATCACTCCAATCGAAAAGAGGATAGAACTCAAGAAAAGATAGTGGTTGATGCTGATTGGTCCGAGGAGATTTTCCATAGCTGCCATGATCAGTCGTTAACAGATTTTTTACCCAAGATAACAGCGCCCACCATTGCAGAAATGAATAGGATGGAAGCCACTTCAAACGGGAGAAGGAATTTATTGAAAAGGATTTTCCCCACTTCCTTGGCGGTACCAAAACCATCGGTTAGCGCCAAGCTATTGCTGATGGAGAAATCTTTGAATGATGCGGCCAAAACCAACATGAGCAAACATCCTGAAAACACTGCTGCCAATTTGAGCAGAAATGGCTTGTGAGGTTCTGTTTCTTTGTTGAGGTTAAGCAACATGATCACGAATAGGAAGAGAACCATAATGGCTCCAGCATAAACGATCAGGTTAACAATGGCCAAAAAATGGGCGTCCAGCAGGATATAATGTCCTGTAATGGAGAAAAAGCAGATAACGAGCCATAATACGCTGTAGATAGGGCTTTTCGAAAAAACCACCATCAGCGCCGAGGCAAGCGTCAATACTGCAAGGAGGAGGAAAACGATTGAGGACATACTAAACTTGGTGGCGCGAAATTATGCAATTTTAACTCGATACAATATACTGTCTTTAAAGTCTGCGAATAAACAGCCTATTTTCGGATTTGTTTATTGCTTAATCGTCGATTTTACTGGCAATTGAGCACAAAAAATCCCCCGGAATTTCTGCCGGAGGATGTAAATGAATGAAATAAGCTATTTAAAATGATGATTTCAGATCAACTCAGGATTAAAAATCTCTTTGTGTAAAAGAGCCTGATTTGTTGGTCATGAAATCATAACGAACCATGATTTCGTGCGTTGCTCCAACTCTTCCAGAGAGTTTATTTACAGTGAAATCGGTAGCGTAACCTAATCTGAAATTTTTATTCACCTTCACTTCTGCAAGCACAAGAATGGCATTTCCAGTTCTGTAGCTCAAGCCAATTCCATATAGATCTTGGTAGTAAAGATTCGAATTGATATCCATCTGAACAGGTGAACCAGCCACACTCTTTAATAGAACTGATGGCTTTAGTTTCAAATCAGAACCTAAGTCAAACACATATCCTCCATAAAGATTCATGTGCGTCCGAAGGCGAGAAACATTGTCAGAATTTAACAAATCATCACGCAAAAGATGGTTGTTGAGGTGAGGAAGACTCAATCCACCGTACCATTTTTCGCCATACCAGAATACTCCAGCACCGAAGTTGAAATTCCAGCTCGAATAGTTGTTGGCAAATGCAACGTCGTATTTGTACTCTGGCGACAATTCCACTTCAGTAAGGTTGATGTTGAAATTGCGAACGCCTGTTTGAAGTCCGAACGCTAAGGTCGATTTTTCTAACTTCAACTTGTAGGCGTACGATACCATAAAGCTGGTTGTTTTAAAATACCCAACTTGGTCGTTCATCATGCTTAGCCCTAAACCCATTGTTTTATTCTTGAGCGGACCATGCACAGTGCAGGTAGATGTTCCTGGAGATCCTGGAAATTTCATCCATTGTCTACGAAACATTCCAACCGCTTGAAATTGATCGAGTGAACCCGCGTAAGCAGGGTTGATCGAAAGCGGATTAAACATGTACATACTGTACATCGGATCTTGTTGCGCGCTAAGCGCCGACGGTGCCAGCAGAAGTAAAAGTAACTTTACAATGCGACGGGTAATGCTTATCTCCATATTGTCAAAATGCCGTTTCTGATTTCAGTTTCACCTTCGATTTGAATTTGGTAATAGTAAGTGCCTTCTGGCAATCTGTCACCACCAAACTGTACGCCTATGTCTGAGGTACCACCCCAATCATTTTGGTAGTTGAGGCTTTCATAAACAAGATTACCCCAACGATTATAAACTCTAACCTCAGCATTTCTTCCGTTGAGGTTTAGGATTTCAAAAAAGTCAAATACACCATCACCGTTTGGAGAGAATCCTGCTGGGATGTAAACTTCTTGGTTTGAACAGAAATCAGATTCATCGCTAAACAAAGTGATGTTTAAGGTATCTGTTGCAATACAGCTTCCATTTTGTGCGGTGAGCAACAAGGTATTTGTAATGCCTTTTGTTAAACCTGAGAAGGTTGGAGAGGTAGAAAGTGCACCATCAATAAGCGCTGTTCCTGCAAGCACATCCCAAGTCCAAGTTGCTGTGCCTGTTACCGTAATTGGTAGGTTAATTGGCAATTCGAAAGCACAAATTGAAGTATCTGGTCCAACGTTTACAAATGGCTGTTCGAAGCGGTTGATTGTTACCGAATCTGAAGAACTACAAGCACCGTTTGATACAGTCCAAATGAAAGTATTTTCTCCAAGACTTAATTCGTTTACTGCTGTTGTATTCGAGTTTGGATCAACAATCACCGAAGATCCAGAGAATATACTCCAAACACCCGTTCCTACAGCAGGTGCCGTAGCGCTTAGGAAGGCTTCTTTTAAACAAGCATCTTGATCTGGACCTGCAAGAGCCTGAGCAACAGGTTCGCTCACTGTTACTACGACTGTGTCGGCTACTGTAACATTGCCCAATGAAACTGTCCAAACAAAGGTATTTTCACCAGGATTTAAATCGTTAACTTCTGCTAGAGCCAAGGTTGGGTCTACAAAAGCACCAGTTCCTGTGATTTGCGTCCAGATACCTGAACCTCCAACCGGAATTTCAGAACCTTCTAAGAAGTAAGTTGAATCGCAGACTGTTTTGTCATCACCTGCAAAAACAACCAAGGTAAATGCTTGAACGTCGAATATGATTGTATCATTTACACAGATGGCAGGCAATGGGAAGCCTGAATCACAAACAGAAACAATTACCGTATCGAAACCAGTGAAACCAGCATCGGCAGTGTAGCTGAAAGATCCATCGCTGTTGAAGGTGAACACACCGTTGTTGGCATCATCTACAATGATAGGATCAACAGTGAGCGTTGTGTTTTCAATGTCTGTATCGTTGTCTAGAACGTTTCCATTGTAAAGCACGCCAGCCACAACGATAATATTCTCATTTTGGATAGTTGGTGCATCATTCACTGGCAATACGGTAAACACCAATGTGTCGATTAAACAAATGGCAGGAAGCGGCAAACCTTGGTCGCAAACTTCGATGAACACTGTATCGTTGCCGTAGAAATTCTGACTCGGATTGTAGATAAATGAACCATCGGCGTTGATGGTGATCAAGCCGTTTGAAGGACCTGAAATAGGATTCACGTTCACTACCAGCGTGGTGCCATCAGGATCGTTGTCGCCATTGTCGAGAATGTTTCCACTTGCTTCTCCGTCTTCGAGAACATCAAATTGGTCGCTAACAATTACAGGTGGAGTGTTACACTGAATAACAATTGATACTTGGTCGGTTGAATCAGGACAATTACTTCCTGTGATTGTCCATTGAAACACATTTTCGCCAGCACTTAAATTTGTAACAATTGTGTTGAACAACGTTGCATCTGCGAAAGTACCGCTACCAGAAACAACGGTCCACAATCCAGTTCCTTCTGTTGATTCTGTGGCAGCAAGAGTAACTGTGTCTTCACAAATTGTTTGATCAATACCTGCGAAAACAGAGTCCTTTCTGAAAACAATAACTTGAGATACTGATACTGGACAAACTCCATTCGAAATGGTCCAAGTGAAGATGTTGTCACCTTCCGACAAGCCCGAAACACCTGAAAATGGACTTGTAGCATCTTCAAAAACGCCAGTACCTGATAAAACTGCCCAAACACCTGTTCCAACAAGTGGATTTTCTGCGTTCAATGCAGCGCTTTGTAAGCAAACTGTTTGATTTGCTCCAGCATTTGAGGTGCTTGGATTGGGCAATCTTGTAATAGTAACTTCATCAAAAGTTGGAGGAAAACCACCCGATCCTGGAAGTGTCCAACGCAAAACGTTAGCACCTACTCCAAGGCCAGTAACAACTGTAGTAGGCGAATTGGAATCTTGGAAAATACCTGATCCAGATACAAGCGACCAAGTTCCTATTCCGAAGAGTGGAGCATTACCGGTAACGGTAGTTGAGTCGGAGCAGTTTGTTTGATCGTCACCAGCATCTGCTGGAGGATTTGAACATCCATTCGTAATTATTGTAACTGCCCCACCTTGCCCATCAAAATTTCCAAGTTCAACAAATGAAAATTGATTGTTAACAATATTCAGGTCGCAAGGTTCTGTGGAAGCAGTATTGAAGCGAATATATATCAATACTGATCCATTGGGAAATAAAGTATTAAGGTTGTTTGAAGTAAATCGAAATTCAAGAAATCCTCCAGAAGCAACATCAGGAGCAGTAAATCCTAGAACCTGCTCAATTCCAGCAACATTGATAATGCTGTCGAATTCAAACTCTGTATTATTAAAGAAGAATTGGAAATCCATTGTTGAAATTGGATCATCCGAATTAATGTAAACTGGATAATCGATAAATCCAGCTCCAACAATAGCATTCGACACGTCGAGAAAAATCGTATCATTTAAGTCAATTGCTGCAACCGAATTAGGCATTGCAGCTGCAGATGCGATTGTCGAATTGGCGCCAATAAAAAAGCACATCCATGTAAATAGGAGGTGAAACTTTCTGAAATTAAATTTTAATCCAGCACTAATTAAGTTAACATTGAAAATGGAAGTCCGCTTCCTGGTTGCACCTGATGTCATTATTCAACAATTGTTTGAAGTCTGTTAAATTCCATATTGAAACAAATTTTATTTAAGGCAACCATGATTGGAGAATTAATTTCGTTGATTAATCAAGGATGAATAAACTACTTCTATTTATTCTCTTCCATTGTGGAAAGATCAAATTTTCTCGCGCAAATATATTTCTTCATTGTCTTTTATTTGTGCAGATTGTATTATGAATACGTTAATGATAATTCATTTGAATTCAACTTTTCTTTTTGCAATTCGGCCTATTCTCTTGAGTCAAATTAAATGCATCGATTAATTACAATAGAAGCGAAAATCAAATTTTATGAGCAATTGAATCTTAATAACGTTTGAATCGTCCGGTTTCGATTTTTGCAAAATAAAAAAGCCCCGACTTTGCAGTCGGGGCTTTTTTTGTTATTCAGTGAGAGGGTTACTCTTACTTGCTAACAACAACTTTCTTCATTACTGAGAAATTGTCGTTGCTGATTTTTACGAAGTAAACACCAGCAGCAAATTCTGAAGTAGAAATGCTGTGAGTTTGACCTGCAGAAACTGAAGCTGGAGCAGAGATAACGCGACCAGCAGCATCCATCATAGAGATAGTTGTAGCTTCTGGAGCAATTACGTTAACCATGTTGCTAGCTGGGTTAGGGAACACAGCAACAACTTCGTTGTAATCATTAGCGCTGATACCAGTTACGAAGTTACCGATAACTTCAACTTCAGCTTGGTTACCATTGATGTAACCGAAAGCATTCATCAAGTCAGAAGCATCAACTGCACCGTTCATGTTGAATTTTACAAATGCAACTGGACGAGCTGTATTTACGCTTTCGATACCGTTAGCAGTGAAACGTACTTTTCTATCATCAGCATTGAAGTGACTCAATGACTCAAGGTTAGAAGCAACACCTGTCATACCTACGAATGAAAGTTTGTTTTCGTTGATGTTCATAGAGAAGTCAACTGCGTTAACTCCACCTACAGACATAACAGTAACAGGAACTTCAACTGAACCAGCTGAGTAAACTGCACGGTTAAGATCGAAGATTACTTTTTCAGTTGCAGATTTGAATTCAGCACTTGGGTTAGCAGTAGCTACGTTACCGTTAACATCACCTACTAGGATACCTACGTAAGTTTCTGGCGTGTAATCAGGGCAATTTGCGAAAGAAGTAACTTTGATTGGCAAACAGAAATCAACTGAAGGAACGTTTGATTTAGAGAAACCAACACCGTCGTTTGAAGGATAAGTTGCAGAGATTGAGTAAGCAGGAGTAGAAGCTACAGTTGAAGAATCAACGAACAACCAGTCTTTTGACAAAGAACCGTTTGATACTCCGTTGATGTCGTAGTTCCAAGCTTGCTTGAATTCAGGAATGAACAATACAGCACGCTGATTGATTTGTGAAACGTCACCAGCGCTAACAGTACCATCAAGATTTACATCCATTGCAACGATCTGGTAAACAGAAGGTGAAAGGGTGATATCGTTGATAAGAACACGACGAGCCAAAAGAGCATCTTGACCATTGATTACAGCTTGAACGTCTGTAGTACCAAGGATGTCTTTGTCGATGTTGATGCTAAGACCATTGAATGCACTGTGAACGAAAACACCGTTAAGATCAGGCTGAACAGCAGTAGCAGAAGGGCTAGAGCAATCAGCAGCAGTACCACGGATGTTAGTGATCAAGAATTGGTTAGGGTTAGCAACGTTGTAAGGAATACGGCTGTTGTCTGTCCACAATTTCAAAGTACCAGTGTACAAAGAATCACGGTAAGAAATATAGTCACCAGTTTCAACCAATTTAGACTGAACTCCTGTGAAGTATGATTCCTGAAGGAATGGTACTGTAAAGCTTGCAGTATCATCTGGAGCAAATCCAGCATTTTTAGTAAACTCAACACAGAACAATTCGCCATCACCAACAAAACGAGTTGCAGCAGGAGCAGAACCGTTAAAGTATACAGAGATGTTCATAACACCGTTAACTTGGTCGATACTGTTACTTACTTCAGTAAATGCAGGGTTAACAAGATCAGAAGCTACAGTTACAACACCTGTTGGAGTTACAAGAGTAGGATCGAAATTCAAAACAACGTCATAACCGATAACGTTTGATACTGCCTCAAATACGTTTAAAGGCAAGCAGAAAGAAGTTTCGTTACAAACGTTAACTGAAGTTCCGATGTTGTAAGGAAGTCCATTAGGGTCAGCGATGTTAAGAACAACAGCAGCAGAAGTTGTGATTGCACCACGGTCATCAGTTGATTTAGCAGTGATGCTAGCATTTCCGATAACGCTTGTCCAGTTGATTGAGTAAGGTGAAGTATTATCAACACCGATTGATACGTTGTTAACGAAGAATTCAACTTGTGTTACTGTACCATCAGCATCAGATGCGTTAGCAGAGATAGCTACTACTGCAGGAGCAGTAAACAATGTACCAGCAGCTGGTGAAGTTAAAGTTGCAGTTGGAGGAATGTTGTTTACAACAACGATTGAAACAGCAGCAGATGTAGCTTGAAGACCAGCATTATCAGTTGCACGAGCAGTCAAAATGTGGTTACCCAAAGTTGAAGTGTAAGTAGCTGCGTATGGAGCAGTGTTATCAGTTGACAACAAGTTACCATCTACGAAGAATTCAACACCAGTTACGCTTCCGTTATCGGTTGCAGTTGCAGTAATGTTTACAACATCACCAGTGATGAAAGAAGCACCTGCAGTTGGAGCAGTGATAGCAACTGACGGTGGAGGGTTGCTAGCGATGTTGATAGTTACACCAGCAGAAGTTACAGTTGCACCTTCGTCATCAGTAACTACAGCAGTAAGAACATCAGTTCCAGTTGTACCAGTGTAAGAAGCTTCGTAAGGAGCAGTGTTATCAGTTGACAACAATACACCATCAATAAAGAAAGCAACAGAAGCAACAGAACCATTAGCATCAGCAGCAGTTGCAGCGATGTTGATGGTAGAACCAGTGATGAAACCTTGACCGTTAGTTGGTGAAGTGATAGATACTGTAGGAAGCGTGTTTGGAGCTCCCAAAGTTCCTGACAATGAAGGGATGTCGATCTCAGCACCAGTTGGAGTATCGTGAACGTAACGCTCAACACCACCAGTTGGAGTTCCGATCTGGATGTTCAACGCGTAAGAAAGGATACCATCAGTAGTGATTTGTGCAATCAAAACAAGGTTTGATGCAGTTGGGCCAGTAGCACCAACCAATGATGACCAAGCACCATCAGTTAATTGATACAAAGAACCTGATTGGCTTGTAGCATCTAATGCAGCAAGAGCTTGAGGCTCAGCTTGACCTACGAAAGTTACAGAAGATGGAGATCCTAATAAAAGACCATCTTGCGTAGTTAAAGGAATACCTGCTGACGCATCAGCATTTTGAAGCATTTGAGGCGTAGAGTTGTTTACTACAGTAGCAACACCATCATCTACTGATTTCAATACACCATAGTTACCAACGCAAGCACCACCAGCCGACAACCATGAATCTAGCATTACAGAATTTCCGCGTGCTTGAGTTTTAGTGTAAGTTGGAGTTGTAGCACCACGGTCTTCGTTATTGAAGAATGTAGTAGTTGTTGAGAACGTAAGTACGTCGCCACCAGCTGGTGCACCGTATGCAGCCTGGAATTTGTATCCTGGCAACATGTCAACGTAGAAACGGTAAGTAACAGATCCTGTTGGAAGTGTTCCAACTGAACCAGCGGCATCAACAGCATTCGATACGTAGTATTTCTCTACAACGATGCTCTCAAGACCATTTTGTGCGTTAACCAAGCCAGCTGATAAAAGCAAGCCAAGGCCTAACATAAATTTTTTCATAATTGAAAGTTCTTTTGTTTTAGATTTTTGGGTTTGTGAGATTAGTCGCACGAAGTTCCGAATTGACCAACTAGGTCAAGGAAGTCGTTGGTGTTAGTTTGACCATCTTTAGTGATGTCAGTAGGACAAGCAACTAGACCGTTTGTAGCATCTAAAAGCGCTGAGTAAGACCAAGTAGACATCCAAGAAGTAACACCTGGCTTGAATGCACCACGGTAGTTTGTAGGAACGAAGAATCCATCAGATGGAGGAACACAAGTTGAAGCAACTAGTGGGTTAGGAACAGCATTGTACTGATCAGTAACTGTAGTTCCAGATGCAGCAAAGTTGAAATCTAAACCAGCAAGAGTAGCTACTACAGTATTGTTATCAGCAAGGAATTTTGCATCATCACCAGCAACAAGGTTAGCAGCAGAGCCACCTACGGTGAAAGAAGTAGTGTTTCCAACGAATGTATTACACTCAACAATTAAAGTAGGAGTAAATGTATTACCCGCTTGGTCAATACCTCTCCAGTTGTGGTAAGACTCAACATTACCTGTTCTTGTTCCTAAAGATTTTACCAAGTTAAAACCAACGCGGTAGTTAGCGAAGATTGAGCTGCGGATTGTACCTTCAACTTTTTCTTTAGCCATGATCGCAAATGGGCCACCTGAATTACCAAGGTTTGCATTTGTGTTTGAACCGTTACCGATAAAAGTAGAGTTGTAAATAGTTGGACGTGAAAGTAGGGTTGGGTTACCTTTGTTGTCATCACCATCAATTTCTAAACCGCTATCTCCACCTGTAAAGGTTGCAGCGTCTAATTTAACTGAAAGCATGAACTGAACTTTACCAGTATATCCTTGGTCATAGTCAAAATTGTCGTCATTGTTGAACATCAATGTCAAATACTTCATGTTCACAGTTCCACCAAATGGCTCAATACCATCATCGTCATTCGAAATTACTTCGATATTTTCGATTGTTGTACCGCGACCTACTGAACCTAAAGTAAGACCATTCAACTCATTGTTAGCACCTACTGTTGCACCTGCGTGACGAATAGATACATAACGCAAAACACCAGAGTTATCGTTATCGTCTTCTTGGCCTGGAGGCATACCGTATAGGTTACGTGCATCAGCTGCAGTGAAACCTTCGATGAAACCGATACCATCGCCACCATTAACACCTGAACCTGTAGTTCCATTGAAACCGATAGTTCCTGCTGCGCTGTAGTTTGCCGCTGTAGTTAGGTTATTTTTTGCTTTTCCAAGGATTACAATACCACCCCACTGACCTTTGTTAGTCAAAGCGTAAGTACCATCGAGTGGATCTGCTTGAGCTGTGAAAATGATAGGGCAGCTTTCAGTACCGCTAGCGAAGATTTTACCATCACGATTAACCAAAATTGCATTTGCAGCAGCTGGAGTTCCAGTTGGAGCACCTTTGATTACAGTACCTGGTTGAATGGTTAGAGTCTTACCAGCAGGTACATAAATTTTGTTGTCAAGGATATACGTCTTGTCACAAGTCAAGATCGTATTGGTAGCAGTTAAATCGCCATCTGTAGCTCCACCGATAGTAGCTAAAGTTGACATAGAAACTGAAGTTCTTGATGCCACTGGAGGACATCCACACGCTTCTCCAAGGTTCTGCTGAGACGCGAGCTGAGCAGAAGCCTGGTTGTTAGCAGCTAAAGCGATAATTGCCAAAGCAGCCATTTTGGTAATTTGTGTTTTCATAAAATAAATTGGTTGTTGACTCAACATTGAGCGGTGCAAATATTGCTCGGCATTGTTTGCTCAGTTGATATTTACAATTATTCAATCATTATGAATCAGCCTATCCATTGTTAACTCAAATGAGCAATTGTTTATAAAGAATTAATATGGCCTTTTGATCAAACTTGATTAATCTAAATGGAACGATTAATTGCGAACATCATCGCAATGTGCTTAATTATAAACATTGGTAATAATAAAAGGCTGTTAATTTGTGAATTTAGTGGCTTAGAGCACTGTATTGTTTTATTTCTGTGAACGGCCGACTATTCAATAATTTCTTTGAAACGGAGCTTTTGTTACTGTAGCATTAGTCGAGTGTGAATAAAATGTTAAACAGGTTAACTGAATGTGTTCTTTATGTTTCCTTATAGGTTGTTGTAGCATTGAATTAGTTCCGAGAGGGCTCTCATTGCTACTGTTTTCAACAATTGGCTGAAAACTTATCGATTCGAAAATCTTTCGAGAATAAATTGAAGCTTGAATTTATTTATTGCCAAAACTTTCTTGTGGCAAATTCAAACACCTTAGACAATCATTCATCAGAAATGCCTTGAAGGGCTATTGCAAAAAAAAGTAATCAAATATCGATATTGAATGTTAGCGACTAAACGTTAAACTCTAGCGAACCAACTTCGAATAGAGGTTTTCAGTGCCATTAGAAACCGACAATAGATAGATTCCTTTTTCGAAACTACTCAAGTCTATTTCGAAATCTTGAGCAGGATTCGCTAGCTGTAAACTCCGAACAACTCTTCCTGATAAATCAATAATTGAAATATTCAGCGACTCTGAAATGTTGGTTAATCCAAATCGAACAACCCCGTCATTCATATTCAAGTATGAGAAATCGAATTTGTTCTGTTTGATAACATTTACAGATTTTAAATCGCTGTAAGTATATTGACCATCAAAATCAACTTGCTTTAATCTGTAGTATCCGATGCCTTGGTAAGGATTCTTGTCGGCCGCTTTGTAATTCAAAATCGTATTCGAATTGCCAGCACCTTGTTGTTCAGTTACAAATTCAAAGTTTATCGCATCGCGACTTCTTTCGACAATAAATTTGTTGTTGTTGGTTTCTGAAGCGGTTGTCCAACCTAACTGCACTTCAGTATTTACTACCTCAGCATCAAAGCTGAGTAATTCTATCGGCAATGGGTTGGTTCCTCCAGCGCCAAAGCCCCAATTGCTCCAACCACTTGCTCCTTGTCTCTTAACCAATGGTCTTGATGCAATACCTTGGGTTTGAACATGGGCGCCACTTTCTAGCCATGTGCCGCTTCCAGTTCTTTTCAAAGCAGTAATGGCACAAGGATCATTCACGATGTTGAATCCTTCTGCATCAAAAGTTATGTCGTATAGACCGCCGGTAAGTCCATTGCTTTCTGAAATCTGCCAATAGCCTTGTTCCGACAAGCGACTCACGCTAAATGCAGGGCACGTTCCTGTGGTTGGAATCTGATAATTTACCGATGGCACACCAAAATTGGCCATGTCTTCCTCCATGAACGAAACCGTTAAAGCGCCACCTTGCAATGGAGCAGTGCTGTATTCGATCTCTACAAATTGATCATAAAACGGGTTCCCAATCGGAAACAATCCAGTTGTAGGTCCAGAATTAATTTGTGGTGCATACCAACGTTTCATGCTTCCGATCACTCTGCCGGAAGTATAGTTAAGTATCCCAGGAGCTAGTGTCGATTCTCCAACGGTTAATAATCGAACACCCATGTCGATATTTCCAAGTTGCATATTCAATTCTTCCTTCGCCTGAACATTGGAAAGCATGGAAACTTGGTTTGGACTATTGATGGTTAAGCGATTGAATATTTCACCAGAATTTGTTTGAATGGATTGCGCTGAAAGTGTTCCGCAGAAACAAACCTCAGAGCCAGTTTCAATGAAAGCAGATTCGTTGTAATTGCTCCAAGTGCCTCCAACAACCAAGCGGTTTGCGTTTGCATTTAATTTTCCTGGTGCTGCTGGATTACTATTTAAAATCGAAATGTTTCCTTTTATGTTTATGCTACTTCCTCCACCAACAGGAAACAACTGGGTTTCTCCACCAACCACAGAACGCTCGATGGTTAAATGGTTGATTGTGGCATTGCAAGCAAGTTGATTTTCATCGCCGATGGTGTTGATTAGGTCGCTATTTCCGAGCATTACCAAAGAACCTGTGAAGTTGAACCTTTCCGCTTCGCCTGTAATTATAACATCATCGCCCACTTGCAAGAGGTTTCCACCATCCGAAAACAAGCCTGAATCAGCTTGCTTAATCTTTAGGTCGTTTTTAACCAATAGCGAAGTGGCTGGCATCAAAGTAAATCCACCGCTTCCAGTTTTTTCTGAAGTGAAGTTATTGCATCTAAAACTGTTGCCATTGCCTTCCAAACTTTGATTGGTATTGGGTGAAGAACTCACCAAGTTCAGATTGTCGTAACAGTTTGAATTCATCGAAGCTCCAGCTTCCAAACGAATATCTGCTCCGAATTGCAATGTTTGATTAGGAACCGGTGCCGAAAATTGGGTGGTGCTTCCATCGATGATTAAATTTCCAGTTAAACTGAAACTTTCGTTGAGTGTTTTGTTCCCTGATCCACCCAAAATCAATTGGGCATAGGTTGTATTTCCAACCATTTGTTGGTTTCCAGAGGTGCCTGAGATTGCTCCATTGCGGTTGTAATTGACCATTGATTGCGATCCACAGAGCAAAGAGCCAAGAAAAGCATGGCTTTCACCTCCGATATTCAAACGATGATCACCAGCGCTCAAATCTAATCTGCTAGATACTCCTCCGATCAAATAAAGCCCACCTGCTGTCATGTTCACTAACGATACAACTCGCGGCAATTGACCGAAATCCAATTTTCCATTGCTGGATAAATCCAAAATCTTCATCACTTGTAAATCGGTATTCAGAACTACACCGTCGACGCTCGAATTGCTGATCGTTAGGTTGTCGAATGACTCTCCGTTTGCGCAAGTAATACTTTGAATTCCACTTCCATTGAAATGCACTGTCGACAAGCCATCCTCCTGAAACCCTAGTCGATTGTAGTTGCTCCAAGAACCTCCAATTTGAATCGTGTTCCCATTGGGCTTCAGCACAGATGGAGAAACCATTTCCAGATTTTCGTTGATCTGAATGTTCGAATTGATCGTTTTTGTTGAACCTCCGCTCAAGATCAAATTCGGGTAAACCAATGAAGCACCTTGCAAATTCACAACTCCACTTTGGCACGAATACTCAACTGTTGATCCCAATTGAAAGTTGAAAACGTTGTTTGTTGTGCCTAGTCCGTTTATAAATGAATGCAATGCCGATGTATTGTTACGCAGAGAAAATGGCTTGTTGTATGTCGCCAAGAAGGTGTTTTTTCCACCTGTTAAATTCAGTTTTCCTCCTTGTAAAATTCTGAAGATAGAACCACCTGCCGCACTTCCGTTTTGCACTGAAACATTTGTACTTCCGGAGTTTCCAGTGCAAACTGAATAGCAACTTACGGTTCCAGCATTTCCAATTTGGAAAAGAACACCTCGAACCGAATTGTTTGTAAAGCCGAATATTGTTCCTTGAACATTGAGTGTTCCATTGATGATGAAACTTCCATACATCTCGCCATTGCCTTCTCCATCAGTACCGTCGATCGAAATATTGGCCGATGAAACATTGCTTGAATAGAGGTTTAACGTGCAATTTTCATTGAGAGTAAAGTCGAACCGGTTATTGCCTCCTGTATTGTTGTAAAGACAAGTTCCGTTAGAGAAACCTGCTGCTGGTGAGAATTTCAGTCCTCCCGACATGGCCATAATCAATCTACTATTGGCCTGTTGGGTATAGTTCTTCCGGATTCTGCTGGCGTTGAAGCTTCCGCTTCCGTAAATCGTTGAAGGATTGCCTTCTATGTTAAAGCTGATATTATCGTATTGATTTGCTCCTCGTCCGATGGTTCCATTGCAAAGGATGTTTCCATAAATGGTGAGGTATCGGTTATTGTTGATGGTGCTGTCTTGGGTCCAGATTTTACTGCCCGTTTCAACGGTCAGATTTCGAATCGGATTTGTAGCACGTGTTGCATCAAGAATTACCGTGTGACCGGCTCTGATCGTTACATTGGCAGTTCCAGAAGCAGATCCAAATTGATTTGGGAAGATGCTCGATGTTACCCAGCTTACACCATTGTAGGTTTGCCAGATAGCTGGTGTTGAGTAATTCCCTGAATTTTGGGTTCTAAAATCTCCAAATTGAGGATTGATTGGCATTACGGAGATCATCACACCTTCGCTCCATTGCGAACCTTTTCGTGCAAAAATCTTGAAGTAAACCTGAAAGCCTGCGCTCAAACTATTGATGGTGGCAGTATTGCCAGAAGTGCTTTTATACACACAGAATTCACCTGCAGGCAAGTTTGCGTTAGCACCAGCATTCCCAAAATTGGCGTTGGATATGTAACTGCCGCCATTTCCAATTGGAATTGCTGTTACTTCATTGGCTTGCTTGGCAACAATCATGATCTCATCGAAACAAGCCACAGGATTTATCCAACCTAAACTAACACTGGAGCCAGCAATTGAACTTGGGAAGAAACTCGAGACATCATTCGCGCTTTTCAAAAGGGTTAAACTGCCAATTTGAGGAGCCCCAATAACTTCAGGACGACTTGATACTACTCGAATCTTATAGTTGGCACCTTCTTGTAAGTGAGATGGAATTAACGCTGAAATAGTACCTCCATTTGTGGATGTCAAGCTTCCGATGTTGGTTGGATTGTTGAAACTTCCTGAAGGATCCGATAGTTGCGCTGTGAAAATGTTGCTGACTTCGAATGTCCCAGTGGCGTTAAATGGCACGCTGATCGGAGCATTCACGCCAAGGCTTTGGCAAATTGAATTTGGTGTAAAAATACCAGTAGTGATTGTGTTCGTGGGTAGGTAATCCGAAAATGAAATGTCGTCGATATTCAATCGGCTTCCGGCACCGCTGATTTTCCTGATTCGAATTCTGATATTGCCCGTTAAGTGAACCTGAATAACTGTTGGCGCGAGTGCGCTTGTATTGTTCGAAGTGTAGGGTTGACTAACAAAAGCATCGAAGCTCGCTCCTCCATTGTTCGATGCTTCTAAGATCCAAGTGGATGTAGCATCTGATCCATAGGTTGAATGTAGAATTCTCACAGAATCGATGCCGTTGGTTTTATCAAACTGCATCGAAATTGAACCGTTGTTGATTAAACGAGCAGATCTTGTTCCGTTAAATCGATCTGAGCCTGCAGTATTGCCAATCAACGCATCGGTGAAGTTCCAAACACCCAAGTTGCATTGCGTATTTGCCGAGGGATAAGATGTTTTAACTCCGGGTTCAAATGTTTCGACAAACCCAGCAGAGCTTGTGGTTGCTTGACTGATTGCAGGCAAAGCATCAAGATAGCAGTTCCCACTGATGTTGTAAGAAAACACTGCCAAATGGTAGGTTGTGGATGACAGTAAATTTGAAACTACCACAGAATTTCCTGTTCCATTGAAAACCACAAATTCGTTTGCATTGAGCATCTGTCCCGATCCAAATGCAGCATTGGCAGTATAGATGTCGCCGTTGTTTGGCAAAGAAGTAACCTCACTATTTGCTCGAACAACTACAAGGCTTCTGTTGCCATTGCCTGCTGTCCATGAAAGATTTAAACTATTTGTTGTTATCGTGTTGATGACAACATTCGTACTTTGAATAGTGGGAGGCGAGCAGGGTAGAGGAAAAGTGGTAGCTGATGCTATACCTGCATTCGTTGTTAAATAATGGTAGGTTTCAGGATGAACGCCATCCCAGCAATATGGCACGAGTAAATAAGTGTAGGCAGTTGAGGCCAACAAGCCAGTATTGGTAAAGGTTACAGCTCCTTCACCAACAGTGCTAGAAACAATAGTTCCTGTAGCTGCAACAGGAGCGGCTCCTTGTCCATTCAACAAAGCTGGAACTTGAGGACTTAATGATCTAATTAAAACGTAGCCTTTCACACTAGCGCCGGTGCTAGGGAAAACAGCGGGCTCCCAAGCTAAATTGATTTGTGAGGCACTTTGAGCGAAAGCACTAAATGCTGAGGCTTGGGTCGTGGGCCGATTTGAAAGCGTATAAAAACTCTGGTTGTTGCCATAAGCAAATCCATATGAATTTACAGCATAAGCCCTAGCATAATAATTCGTTTGAGGATCAAGGCCGAAGGCAGATGTTGCAAAACTTCCTATTCCAGTTCCTTCATAACTGCTGCCAATTCCAGAAAAGTCGGGATCTGGAATTATGTCCCAAACCATCCCTCTTTCGATTACAGCAGCCCCACCATCATTTACAACAACACCTGGCAAAATCGCACTGTTTTCTGTAATTGTGGTAGGCGTTTGTGTGGTTAAAAGTGGCAATCCTGCTGTTGTTGTTTGTGTAAATTGAACTGGAATGGAGGAGAAATTAGCGCTCCACCCATTTCCATTGACTGCAAATACAGAAACAACGTAACTGGTGTTGGGATTTAAACCTTGAACGATTAGTTGGCTTGGTTTATCGTAACCGAGATACACGATTTTACCATTTCCATCTACTCCAGTGCAAACATCAGTAGCCGATTGTTTAACAATGGGAGAAGTATTGAAATTTACAGTAAGCTGATTTAAGTTTCCAGGATAACATGTGAATCGATCGGCTGGAGCACTAGGGGCAGCAGCTTGTCGGATAACAACGGCATATCTTGTGTTTTCTGCACTTTCATTTAAGTAGATTAGGCTTGATGCATTGATCGAAAAGCCGGTTGAGTTTACATTAAATAAAGAGATTGCGCCACCATTGTAAACGGGTTCAAAGAATTGGATATTTTTTCGATTGAATCTCGCAACCTGAGCTGTGGCTGAAAGATTCCAATTAGCAGTATTTATCAAAGAACCTCGAATGGCTGAAGCGCTTCCGATTACATTTCCATTATAAAATGCATTATCAGCGGCATTGTAATAGAAGTCGGACAAGGTGCCCGGGGCTTTACTGGTAATTGCATTGGTTCCACCGGAATTCCAATTGGCTGCAATATCAGCTCCCGCAATTCCCGCAATAAATGTAGGGCTTGACGGTGCTCCAATATATGCAATGACCTGATCTCCCAACTGTGACAAACTAAAATTTGGTATCCCTGCAATTTGGCTTCCGTTGCCATAAATATGCATTACACCATCGGAGGGATCTAAATCACTTGTTCCAACCGCTTCATCAACACGAACAATTGTTCCTGAAGGGACATCTGACAAGGCCAATACATTGGGAAAAACATAACTGCCTTCGCCGGTGAGCATTGTATTAGAACTCGTAATTCCATTGTCGGTTAAAACCACATTGCGCAAATCAATTCTGCGGAGGGTAATAAATTCAAAACCACGAGGCACGGAAGTCTGAAAAGCGGTGAATGCAATATCACCGTTGCCCGGAGTTAATGAATATGCATTTATTGCAAGTGGAAGCTTTTGTTCCTTATGAGCACCAATAATTCCATCACGGTCAATTGCATTTGAACACAATGTTCCTGTTGTTATAAATAACAAAAATGCAATAGCCAATAACCAGAATTTGCTCAACATTCAATTCAGTTATTTCAAGGGATTTTCAATTCGTCAATGAATGAATAATGACGGCCATCGTTCATAATTTCGCACAAGTGCAGTATCCGAGATCCCATAACTTTTGGCAAATGTTATCGGGTAGTAATAGGCAAAATGCCGTGTTAATATTTCAATTGATAAATAAACAAATTGATATACTACAACTCAGATTCACAAAGAATCGATGCTGTGATATCAAGAACGTACAAAATTAAACTAATTATTTTGAATAAAAACTAATAAACATACAAAGTCTTATATGAAATACATCCGAGAAGCATTTCATACAAGACTTAAATAGAATTATTTATTTTTCACACATCTAACTGCCATCCCAAATTTCTTGCTTACATAAAATCTGAAAACTCCCGATTTTTTGTAATCCAAATTTCTGAAATAAGCAGTTTCATAATCTTTTTCGGTCGCCGACCACCAGTATCCGCAATATCCAAGGCCTGGGTTTGCCCAATTTCCGTTTGCGAGTCTGCCAGCAGGGGTTAATGCAGTAAACCCGCTTTTATTATTCCCCCAAACTTCCCCAAACCTTAACCATGATTCTGGCCCTCTTACTTTTAATTGATCACCGCAGCTTCCACTTTCGCGCCAGTTTACCTTTTCGATTTCATCGGCACTCATGCCTAAGTGTTTTTCGAGTTCCTGCCACTCGCTTTCAGTAGCCACATGCCATCCTTCAGGAGCCAATCCGTCGCTGTGATTTACTGCTTCCCAATTGTAAAGTAAACCAGGCGCGAGCTGATTGTTTTCGAACAAACAAGAAGCAGCAGAGCCCAAGTCCCAATCGTTCTGACTTTGGCTGTTCGCAATATTATTCCCATTTCTAAAACGGGTTACTTTGAGGTCTTCGGCCATCCACCAATTGTCGCCAATTTTAACCGTGGTATAAATATTACCATCGATATCGGCAATTGAATCAATTGTAGGCTTTGTTTCTTCAATAATGTCATCTTCACAGGCCGAAAACAAGCCAATGAAAAGCAAACTAGAGAGGATTAATTTGAACGACATCTTCATTTTTTTATTGATTAGTCCATTTACCAAACCAACGACCCCGCTGATTTTGAACTGTTATAAAATACATACCTGGAGAAAGATTCAACTGATCTAACAAGATTGTTGATCCAGCAGACGCCTTAACATTAGAAGCACTGTAAACAACACTTCCCAAAGCGTTAAGAACATTCACTGTGAAATCTTCAGATGGCAAAAAGTTGCCACTAATCGAAACGCTGTTTTTCCCCGGATTCGGGAAGGTATTCAAGAAATAAACTTGATTTTTTAGCAAGTCGATCGACAATTCAGGACATACTGTAGCAATATCCAAATCGTTGCAATCACCAATATAACAGCACAAATCAATGATATTGAAATTTGCATTTACATCGTAGTTGCATGCAAGTGGATCTAAGCAACCAAAAACGATTAATGTGCGGCAAGAATCAGCGGTTCCACAGGCGAACGTTGGACTATATTCAAGATAATCTGGATCCTGACAGCCGCATTGTGGCGGGTAAACAAGCGATGAACTCAACAACTCATCTTGAGCCAAAGAAGAATCGCGCGCAACGTATTTAATTATTTGATTTCCATTCGGACCTTCAACTTCAATTTCCAGATTTAATTCAAAGTACAATTCTCCAGTAGTGGTTAATTGAGCCAACAACACATGATTTAAAGTGGTGTCGACACCTTTTGTACCTGAGTTAAATACCGAAGCATTTCTGCTTTCGAATTGATTTCCAGAAACAATAGAACCAAAAATAGTAGAGTCGGTATCGTCGATTGGATTTACAATCCCGATCGATGCTCCAGCAGATGGCAAGTTCTCTAAGGTATCGTTCCCATCAGCTTCATTGATTGGAATTCCTGCTTCCGGGTCGTTGTTGTTAAGTAAACCTTCAAGAATTTCAGCACTACCACCATCATGAACGCCATTTCCAGCGATGAATGACCCATTGGTATCGTTTACTTTTAAAACACCAGCTTGCTTAGTTGAACTGGTTGTTGTTTGACCAATAGTCAACCAAGTGTCAAGGGCTACAGTGTTTTCATCAAGACGTGTTTTGGGAAACTCATACCCGAATGTTTTACCGTCTGCTTTGTTGTTGAAAAACGGCTGTGTACTTCTTATAATGATCGGATGGTTTGCATCACCATAGAGTCTTTTGATTTTTGCATTGGGCGCTAAATCAGCATACACACGGTAGGTTTTGCTTCCAATTGGAAGTCCGCCACCGAGTGTATCGGTAGCATCATTTGCGTCGGAGATATAATACAATTCAACGACTATATTCTCGAGTTGTGCATTTGCCTGATTGATTGCCATCAAGCTCAACAGTAATAAAAGAAATTTTCTCATGACTGAATTGTATTATAATCGGTATTGAACAGCAAATTGATAGAAGGTTCCATATCTGAAACTGTCGAAATCTACTCGTGTTCCGTCGGTAAAATTGTAACGTCTTTGAATAGCCGTATTGAACAAATCCCTTACAGTTAAAGAGAATAGCCAATGTTTGCCTACTTCTTTACTCACTTTAATGTCGATCATATCACGAGGCATCTCATATACATCAGGAATACCGAATCCATTTGTAATTACAAGTCTTTTTCCTTGGCGATTATAGCTGATCGTAGCAGTCAATCCCAATGTATCTGATGTGTAATTTAAAATACCATTGAGTACATATGGCGCTTGTCCAAACATTGGTCTACTAATATCTTCAATAGGAAGGTATGTTTTTACGCCATTGTTAAGTTGTAAGACTGTTTGGGTGAATTCTGTTTTTGATTGCGTTAGGGTAATATTAGCTCTGAATTCGAGGTTCTTAACAATTTTTTTCCGCCCTTCAATTTCAATACCTGATGCCATCGATTTGTCGACGTTTTGCCAACTAAATCCGAAACTAGAGTTGGTTAACTCGATGTGATTTTTAAAGTCCTTATAAAACAAACTCAAAGAAACATTGTCGCCAGATTTAAAGTAATTCTCTAAACGAATGTCGTAATTCTTGATGTTTACCATTTTTAAATTCGAATTACCAAACACAGGAACGCGAAGTTCAAAGTCAAGTATGAATACTTCAGAAAGTTCTCGAAGACTTGGTCGAGCAACTGTTTCTGAGTAATTCACTCTTAAGTTAATAGGAGCTTGTTCATTGTCGCGTAGCTTATAAACTAAGTTGATACTTGGAAGAAAACTTGTCTCATTAAGTTTACCAGAAATTGGAGCCAAAGCAATAATGCCATCTTTGAAGAATCGTCTTCCATCGTCATCAGCATATCCCAAAGAATCATACAAAGTAATATCCGTGAACATATTTGCATGCTCAACCCTTAATCCTCCAGATACTCTGATTTGCGGATTGAAGTTGTAATCGATCATTGCAAAACCAGCAGTGATATTGCTGTTTCCTATGCTGCTGTTTCCTGGATCGTTATCTTTTTCGTAATACGCGTTGATAATACCTTCTTGGTTAATCTCAAAGTTCGACAAATCAAAGAACGGAGAAACATCGTTATTCTGAATAATATATTGATCGAATTTACTGAATGCAAGCAGGTAATTGTATTGGTCATACTCTCTTTCTAAGTTCAGATATGCACCACCAAACTTTACTTTTCTGACAAGTCCTGCACGTTGCTTGGCGATAGGTAATTCAAAACCTACTTTAGAGTCAAACAAATTTTCAGATAAGTACCTGTAAAAGCGGCTAGTTCGTGATCCTGTTGTACTAATAACCAAAATGCTATCACCGTTTAAAAAGTAGTTAAAGCTTTTAAAATCTGGTGCCTCACTTTTTCCATTCGTATAAGACGCATTAAAGTCAATTTTTAACTTCGATTTAGGGAAATAATGATCCGTTTTCAATTGATAGACCATTTGATTTCTCTGCTCATAAAATTGAGTTTGCGTGTATGTAACCAATGATTGGCTATTGTCATCAATTTCAGCATCGTTACGAATATTGTTGTCGCCGTTTTGATTGGGCATAAACATTAAGGCAATCGAATGATTCGGTGATGGTTTATAGGCTAGATTAAAAAGGGCACTCCAACCGTTCGATTGTCTTGTCGCATGCTGTGTAACGTCACTATTTGCAAATACATTTCCATTGTTATCTATTGCAGCTCTTTGGGCTATTGCATTTGCATCATTTCTGAAAGTGCTGTTATATCTGTATCCAACAAAAAAGCCAAGTGGCTTACCGAAGAGTTTTAATTGATTTCCAATACTAAAACTTTGAGAAAAGTTTACTGGCCCTGTTTGAGTTTTATTCTGCCAGTTATTTGCAAACTTTGATCCTGATTCACCAGAAGGCCCATTGATTTTTTGGTAGGCTTCAACTTTATAGTTCCCTGCATTGTATTCGTTTCTGGCAAGATTAAAAGCTTCTGAATTGTTGAAGTTTCCTGGAGAAAGCAAACCGAGCTGCACCAATCCCAATTTAAAGTAGGTGTCATTCCACTGGGTATTAGAAGTAACTCCAATTGAGTTATAATAATCTTCTAATCCATTGGCTGCGAGCTCCTCATATATAGATATGTTTTTGTCATAGGCAGCAAAATTGCTATGATCAACATCTCTAAAACTGTTGTCATAACCCAACCAATCAGTACTACTTTTCTCTGTAGACAATATTGTTTTACCCGTAGTTTGAGGGTTGTAGGTTATTGCATTTTCAAAAGTCACTGTCAATTTATCAGGGTAATCTTTGGTTTCTACCGATAAATATGCACCCGCCCAATCGCCTGGTAAATCTGGTGAAGCAGTTTTTGTGATGATGATATTGTCGACCAAGCTAGCCGGAAATAAATCGAGTTTAATGTTATTGGTAAATGGATCGAGCGTAGGAATTCTCATTCCATTGATATTCGTTTTTAAATAACGGTCACCAATACCACGTACAGTAATAAAGGATCCGTTTGTTGAAACTCCACTAACACGGGCTACAGCTGCTGTTACGTTGTTATCACCTGTTTTTTTCATGGTTTCTGCAGAAATGTAATCGATCGATGTGGTCGATTTTTTCTTCAGATTTTCAAGGTAGTAATCTTTGTTTTTTACAGCATCTGCAATAATTTCAACATTGCCAATCACATTCTCTTTTGGCTTCATATTGAAATTCTTGATAAGTACCTGCCCCTTTTTCAGTTGAACAGTTTCCTCAATAAGCACGTAACTCACGAAAGAAACTTGAATCACTTGTGCAGTGCTATCCTTGATAACAAGCGAATAGTTACCGTCAAGGTCTGTGATGGTTCCAACTGATTTGTTAGATTTTAAGAACACCGCTGCACCAATGATGGTTTCGCCATTTTCGTCGGTGATTTTCCCCCTAAGAGTTCCTTGAGCAGTTGCCCCAATAGAAAAGAGGAATAAGGCGATGATATTCAGTATAATGTACTTCATGATCCCTTCAGAAAAAAAAGCAGGACTTTTTAGGTCCTGCTCATGAATGTTTTCGAAATTAATTCTTAACGAAGTTTTGCGTCGATCGTTTTCCGTTCGAAATAACTTCAAGGATGTATCGGCCTTTAGCCAAATTCGAGATATCGATTTGCTCTGTACTTCCTGATTGGAAGTTTGCAATTGTTCTAACCGATACAAGTTCCCCACGCATGTTGAATACTGAATAACGTACTGGTCCGTTTGTTTCATTTTCCAATTTCAACGACAATGCATCTAGTGCTGGATTAGGGAACAACGTAATCAATTGATCATTTGTGTTCTGGTAGTGTGCTTTTGTAATTACGTCAGATACATAAGTTAATCCTGGGAATTCAATCTCTGCATCTACAGGATTTGAAGCAACATATCTTTCAACTCCTCCAGCAGGTGTTCCAATTTGAATATTTAATTCAAACGACAAAATACCATCAGTAGTAAATTGACCGATTAATACTTGGTTTGTTTCTGCATCAGGCCCTGTTGCGCCAGTTAAAGCAGCCCAAGAACCATCTGATGTTAAAAATACAGGACCATTAGTTCCGTCATTTTGAGCATCAAACATTGCAAATTGATCATCAGCTCCCACTCTAGTTACACTTACTGGAGTACCTGCAATCATTCCATCTTGTTCTGTTAAAGGAATTCCTGCAGCAGGGTGCGCGTTCAATAAAACTCCATCATTGTTCACATTGGTTGCAACACCGTCATCAGCCGTCTTAAGAACGCCCATTTGACCTGTACAAGCAGCGCCAACAGATACCCAAGTATCCAACATCACTGTGTTGCCACGAGCTTGTGTTTTGGTGTATGTTGGAGTAATTGCTCCACGGTCTTCGTTGTTGAAGAACAATGTAGTGGTTGCAATTCTTAACTCATGAAAATTTGGCGCTGGAGTTCCATAAACAGCTTGGAGTTTATATCCAGGGAGCATGTCTACATATACTCGGCGGGTTACTGAACCAACTGGTAAAGCACCGCCATCTGCATCAACCGTTGCATCATTGGCATCTGAAACATAATATGTTTCAACGATAATATTTTCAAGACCATTTTGCGAAAGCAATGGAAATGTCAAAAATGACATCAATGAAAGGAGTACAGATTTTTTCATGTGTAGAGAGTTGATGGATTTAGTGGTGTTTTACAACGCAGCAAAAGTCCATAACACATAGATCATAAATCTGTCCTGAATATTATGTTTTGGTTAATCGAATGAAATGCTTCAATAATGCATGAAAGCTTCTATAAATAGAGACTTATCGCTCGATAATGCCTTAAATCAAGAATAACATAAGATTAACCCAATGTTAAGCGACGGTCTTTAAAGTTGCCGACTTAAGTTAATTTCGAGGCTCTATACAGTTCAATATTTACCGATCCTGTCTTTTTGAAATATCGATGTCTGTCATGCCTTGTTCACCTTATTATTTCAGAACGTAATGAAAAGGAACTTCAAACCTTTTAGCGCCTCTCTTTGTAAAGGTTTCTCGTTTTTCTATACAGAATAAACTAAGTTTGTAAAGAATTCTTCAGAATCTTTACAGATTATGTCTTGGATAATTGCAGAGCTGCCGCTGAGTCTAGATTTAGAGAGCAAAAAGGTATTAAAGGCATTATCGCCGGCGCACGCTGCTTTGGCCGAGCTTAAAGGTATTGCATCAACAATTCCCAATCAGAATATTCTGATCAATACGCTGGGTTTACAGGAGGCGAAAGACAGTTCGGCAATCGAGAATATTATAACAACCCACGATGATTTATACAAATCTGAATTGAATTTCGACGCATTCACATCCTTGCATGCCAAAGAGGTTCAAAACTATATCTTGGCGATGAAAAAAGGTTTTGAATTGATTACAACTTCCGGCCTAATAACCAGCAACGGTATATTGCAGATTCAGCATTTACTGGAATCCAACAATGCAGGTTTTCGAAAACTCCCCGGAACGGCTTTGAAAAATTCGGCAACGGGAGAAACTGTGTACACACCTCCGCAGGATTTTGATGAAATTATTCGTCTAATGACAAACCTTGAACGCTACATAAATGATCCTGCATTTCACAACTGCGATCCTTTGATTAAAATGGCAGTGATTCATTTTCAGTTCGAAAGTATTCATCCATTTTATGATGGCAATGGGAGAACCGGGCGGATAATTAACATCCTTTACCTCATTCTCGAAAAGCTGCAAACCTTACCCATTTTATACCTCAGCAAGTATATCATCAAGCATAAAACAGCCTATTATCAGCATCTGCAGAACGTTAGAAATGATGAGGCTTGGGAAGAATGGTTGCTATTCATGATACATGGAATAGAACAAACAGCAAGGGAAACCATCGAATTAATAGTTGAAATCAAAGAGCTAATGCTCAGGTACAAACATCGCCTTCGCAACAATTATAAATTTTACAGTCAAGACCTGCTCAATAATTTATTTAAACATCCTTACACGAAAATTGAGTTCGTTGTTCAGGACCTAGGCATATCAAGAATAACTGCCGCAAATTATTTGAATACCTTATCTAAAGACGGAATGCTACGTAAAAGAAAATTGGGGACGGGCAATTATTATATCAATGAAGAGCTGTTTGAGCTTCTCACGAAACGCTAAACCTAGGTAGATTTACGTTACCGATCCATCCGCTTGCTCACATCGATACGTTTCATCGGTTCGATGCCTTCTACCAGCCTGTCTTTACCGTAAATAAAGTCTTCTCTTTCGTAATTGGCTGGTGCAATTTCCTTGGTGAGGAAAATCGCCTGTTTCGGACATGCTTCTTCGCACAATCCACAGAAAATACAACGCAACATATTGATCTCATAGATCGCTGCATACTTTTCTTCGCGGTACAAATGCTCTTCGCCTTTCTTCCGTTCATCCGATACCATGGTGATGGCTTCAGCCGGACAACTTACAGCACACAATCCACATGCAGTGCAACGCTCAGCGCCATTTTCATCACGCTTTAAAACGTGCTTGCCTCGGTAAACTTCCGAAAACTCACGTTGTTGCTCAGGATACTTTACCGTTGCGGGACGCTTGAAAAAGTGGCTCATCGTAATGCCTAAGCCTTTGATCACTGCAGGAAGGTAAGATCCTTCTGCTAATGTGAACTTCTTGTCAGAAACAACTACCGATCGGTTACTTAAAGGTTTCATAGCTTAAGATTTTCCTGTTATGGTTGGCGAAGTAAAATAACAGTTCCTGTGATAAATATGTTGATCAATGCCAATGGAATCATGTATTGCCATCCCAAACGCATCAATTGATCGTAACGGAAACGCGGAAGCGTCCAACGAATCCACATGAAGAAAAAGATGAATGCAAAAATTTTCATGAAGAATACAATGGTTCCGATAATCGTGATCCAGTTTTGCGACAAGCCAAGATCATCCATAAATGGGAAGTTGTATCCTCCGAAATACAAACTAGCCATGAATGCCGAAGAAATAAACATGTTGATGTACTCAGCAAACATGAAAAAGCCCAACTTCATAGAACTGTATTCTGTATGATAACCTCCAACAAGCTCAGCTTCACACTCAGCTAAATCGAACGGCGTACGGTTGCACTCAGCAAATGCACAAACAATAAAGAGAATGAAGCCTAGCGGCTGACTAAAGAAATTCCAAGTAAACCAGCCATTGTGCCAGAAACCGTGCTGTTGGTCGACGATTTCCTTAACGCTCAAGGTACCCGTCATCATGATCAAAGCGATAAGCGCCAAGCCCATGCTAAGTTCGTAGCTGATCATTTGCGATGAAGCGCGGATCGCACCCAACAAGGAAAATTTATTGTTCGATGCCCATCCTCCGATCATAATGCCATAAACGCCCAACGATACAACACCGAAAACATAAAGAACGCCGATGTTGAGGTCTGACACTTGCAGTGAAACTTGACGTCCTGCAATTTCCAATGTATCACCCCAAGGTATCACCACTGAAGTCATCAATGCTGTAAGCATCGCGATTCCTGGTCCGATGATGAACAAGAACTTGTCTGATGTATTTGGGATGATCTCTTCTTTGAAGAAAAATTTACCAGCATCTGCCAATGGTTGGAAAATCCCAAAAGGGCCCGCACGGTCAGGACCAACGCGGTCTTGAAGGAAGGCTGCAATTTTACGTTCAGCATAGGTGCTGTAAGTAGCGATGAGCAATGTAATTGCAAATGCCACAAAGGCTATCACCGATTTATCGAGGAGGAACAACAAATCCATTTCAGCTCAGTTGTTTGTTAGGTAAGGTTACTGGAGATGCAACGAACTTGGTTTTTGCACCATATTGTCCTTGCGAAATTACAGAGTGGCGAGAAAGCTTGCGTGGGCCTTCTTCTGTCCAATCTGATGGTGCTTTTTTATCGAAACGACAAGTGTTGCAGATAAACTCTTCAACTTCGCCCCATTGGTCTTTTCTGCCTGTAATGCGGTAAATTTCTTGTCCGTATTTCCACAAAACCGTTTTGCCTGAACACTTATCGCAATTGCGGTGCGCATCTACTGGTTTAAGGAACCATACACGGCTTTTGAAACGGAAGGTCTTGTCGGTTAATGCTCCAACCGGACAAACATCGATCATGTTTCCTGAGAAGTCATTGTCGACAGCGTGTTGGATGTAAGTACTGATTTCAGATACTTCACCACGGTTAATCACCCCGTGAACACGCTCAGGTGTAAATTGATCTGCTACTTTTACACAACGGTAGCAAAGGATGCAGCGCGTCATGTGCAATTGAATCTTATCGCCAATATCGATCTTCTCGAAGGTGCGACGCTCAAATTCGTTACGTGTTTTGCTTTTGCCGTTCTCGTAGCTCAAATCTTGCAAGTGGCATTCGCCCGCTTGATCGCAGATAGGGCAGTCGAGTGGATGGTTCAACAACAAGAATTCAACAACTCCATTGCGCGCATCAACTACTTCTGGTGATGTGAAATTTTCCACTTCCATTCCATCCATCACAGTAGTTCTGCATGAAGCCACCAATTTGGGCATCGGACGTGGATCTTTTTCTGAACCTTTAGAAACTTTCACCAAGCAAGTGCGGCAGTAACCGCCTGATGTCTTTAGTTTCGTGTAGTAACACATCGCAGGTGGTGCCACGTCAGGACCAATCATTCTGGCCGCCTGAAGGATCGTGGTTCCCGGTTCTACTTCGATGGTTTTATTGTCGATGGTAACTTTGAGTAAACTCATGATTCAATGCGTTAGGCGGTAACTGGTTGAGGTTTTACCGGCATAATCGGTTCGCGGTGACCGTGTTTTGGATCTTTTACTTTATCAGGATGTAGAACGTGGTGTTCAAATTCATGACGGAAGTGACGAACTGCAGCAGCTACTGGCCATGCAGCTGCATCACCAAGTGGACAAATCGTATTGCCTTCAATTTTCTTAGCCACTTCTACCAACAAATCGATATCGCTCATGTTGCCCATTCCTTTTTCAAGACGGTGAAGAACACGCTCCATCCAACCTGTTCCTTCGCGGCACGGGCTGCATTGTCCGCAGCTTTCGTGGTGGTAGAAACGACTGAAATTCCAAGTGTTTCGTACGATACATTGGTTTTCATCGTACACGATAAATCCTCCCGAACCGAGCATCGAGCCGGTTGCGAAACCACCATCGCTCAACGATTCGTAAGTCATTAATCGATCTTCACCTGCTGCAGTTTTACAAACCAAGTAATCAGGTAAAATCGGTACCGAAGAACCACCCGGAACACAAGCTTTCATGCGTTTTCCATTGGCGATTCCTCCACAATATTGGTCGGAGAAAATAAATTCCTCAACTGGCACACCGAGTTCGATTTCGTAAACGCCAGGTTT
Organism: Chitinophaga pinensis; assembly: GCA_945883545.1. GTDB lineage: Bacteria > Bacteroidota > Bacteroidia > M30B66 > M30B66 > CAMCXT01. The sequence continues at coordinate 64,876 of CAMCXT010000001.1, forward strand.
GTTGATGTTTCCAGAAGCGGAAATCAGTTTTGTTCCAGTTGAACGGCCGATTCCGATTTTAGCATATTCATCGCCTCCATCGTTCACAATTGGAACTACAGCTGCGATGGTTTCTACATTGTTCACAACAGTTGGGCAGCCATACAATCCCGCGATAGCCGGGAAAGGAGGCTTAATTCTTGGATTTCCACGTTTGCCTTCAAGCGATTCGAGCAATGCTGTTTCTTCGCCGCAGATGTAAGCGCCACCACCTACTTGAACATACATGTCGTGGTTGAAGCCAGTTCCAAGGATGTTCTTTCCAAGCCAGCCATTTGCATAGGCTTCAGCGATCGCTTTTTCAACGATTCGAGCCACGTAAAAATACTCACCACGGATATATATGTAGGAAGTATTCGCACCAAGTGCAAAACTTGAAGTAATCATTCCTTCCACAAGAATGTGAGGAATGTGCTCCATCAAGTAGCGATCTTTGAAGGTGCCTGGCTCCGATTCATCGGCATTGCACACCAAATAGCGTGGAACACCTTCGGGCTTCGCCAAGAAACTCCATTTCATCCCCGTAGGGAAACCAGCACCACCGCGACCACGTAGGCCGGATTTTTTCACCTCTTCCACAACATCGTCAGGGCTCATGGTTTTGAGCGCCTTTTCAACCGAGCGATATCCTCCATTGGAGCGATACACCTCGTAAGACTGGATACCTGGAATATGGTCGTTGGCTAGAAGCAGTTTTCTACTCATGTTTCAGCTCACTTCGTATTTTGAAAATCAAGATCAGTATAACTCTTCCGTTTGCCTTCGGTTCGCAGTCTGTCGAGGAGTGCATCAACGCGGTTTTCGGTAAGGTTCTCGTGGTATTCTGCACCGCACTGAAGCATTGGCGCTGATCCGCATGAACCAAGGCATTCTACAGTTTTTAAGGTGAACATTCCATCGGGCGTTGTTTCGCCTTCGCGGATGTTTAATTTTTTGCCAATGTAGTCGACGATGTCTTCTGCACCGCGCGTCCAGCAAGAGGACGTACGACAAACTTCAAGTACACATTTACCAACAGGTTTAAGATTATACATTGAATAGAAGGATGCCACTTCGAAAACTTCGATCGACGAAATCTTCATCAGTTCTGCTACATAATCCATCACTTCAGCACTCAGCCAGCCATCAGCTTCTGCTTGTGCAACGTGAAGAACAGGCAACAAAGCCGATTTGTGCTTTCCTTCAGGATAGCGTTTCATGAGTGCTTCTATGGTTTGAAGCGCTTCATCACTAAATCGGATTTTGCCCCTTACTTCGGGGTTAAATTCTCTGGTTCCTTGTGTTGGAGCTGCCATGCTGTTCTTATTTATGCGTCCAGTTCACCTGCAATTACATTCATGCTCGACAACGTGAGGATAGCGTCGGAGAGCATTTGACCTTTAATCATTTCCGGATATGCTTGATAATAAATGAAGCATGGGCGGCGGAAATGCAAACGGTAAGGAGTTCTTCCACCATCCGAAATCAGATAATATCCAAGTTCTCCATTAGCGCCTTCAACCGAATGATAAACTTCGCCGGCAGGAAGGTCAACCTCGCCCATTACAATTTTGAAATGCCAGATTAAGGCTTCCATCGAATTGTAAACTTCTTCTTTCTTAGGAAGATAGAATTCTGGACAATCAGCATGGAAGTTTCCTTCTGGAAGATTGTTGTATGCTTGGTTGATGATTTTGAGGCTTTCGCGGATTTCATTCTGACGCACCATAAAACGGTCGAATGTATCGCCTTGGGTTCCTACAGGAATCTTGAAATCGAAATCTTGGTAAGAGCAATAAGGATTCATTACGCGCACATCGTAATCTACACCTGCTGCGCGGAGATTCGGACCAGCAAAGCTGTAGCTCAGAGCTTTTTCTGCGCTGATTGGCCCTACGTTTACTACACGGTCCATAAAGATACGGTTACGTGTAATCAGCCTATCAAATTCATCGAATCTTTTCGGGAAGCCCGCCAAGAAATCCTTCAATTTGGCATGGAATCCTGGTGTTAAATCGCGCTCGAAACCTCCAACTCTACCAATATTGGTGGTGAGTCGTGCCCCAGCGAGTTCTTCAAACATATCATAGATACGTTCACGCTCTTGGAACATATAGGTGAAGCCTGTAAGTGCACCTGCATCTACGCCCAATACTGCGTTACAAACAAGATGGTCGGAAATACGAGCAAGTTCCATGATGATGACACGCATGTAATCAACCCTTTTTGGGGTTTCAACTTGCAGGAGCTTCTCAACCGTCATGTGCCATCCGATGTTATTGATTGGCGCAGAACAATAGTTAAGGCGATCTGTGATGGGCGTAACTTGATAAAAAGGACGGCGTTCTGCCAGCTTTTCGAATGCACGGTGAATGTAACCGATGGTTGGTTCGGCAGATATAATGATTTCACCATCCATTTGAAGGATGTTTTGAAATACACCGTGGGTTGCAGGGTGTGTAGGACCGAGATTAAGCGTGTTGTATTGCTTTTCTTCCGGTTTTACAAAGTCTTCTCCGAAGATTGATTGTTCTGTCATTGCTTCTGGATTAGCGGCCAAAGAAACGGTCGTCTTTATCGTCGCGACTGGAATCTTCCAGCGGATATTGTTTTAAAAGGGGAAAAATCTCCATGTGGTCGACATTGAGGATTCTTCTCAAGTCGGGATGACCATCGAAACGAACTCCGAAGTTGTCGTAGGTTTCACGTTCCATCCAATTGGCGCCTAACCAAATGCTCGATGCTGTAGCAATTACTGGTTCAGACTCAGGAATCCATGCTTTGAGTCGAAGACGGTAGTTGTCGTACAAATTGTGGATATGGTAAATTACCCCAATTTCTTTTCTGGCTTGCTCGGGCATGTGCACCGCAGTAAGGTCGGTGAGGTAATTGAAATTCATCTCCTCGTCCTCCTTGAGAAATCTCAAGATTGCGGCATTGTGTACAGGATCGATTTCGATGTTTAGTTGATCGAAATTGATATACGCTTCGCGGATGGCATCCGGAAACTTTTCCTGCAAGCGACTTAGTACTATATCGTTATTGAGCGCCATGGTTATACGATGCCGTAAGAGGCCAGAAGTTGTTTGTATTCAGGTGAATGACGACGGCGGAGACTTTCATCGCGAACGAGATCTTGAATGCGCATCACACCATCGATAATTTGCTCTGGGCGTGGAGGGCAGCCTGGAACGTAAACATCTACAGGAATGATTTTGTCGATGCCTTGAAGTACGCTGTATGTATCGAAAATTCCACCGCTAGAAGCGCAAGCACCAACAGCGATCACCCAACGAGGCTCTGCCATTTGCTCGTAAACTTGGCGCAACACAGGTCCCATTTTCTTGGCGATTGTTCCCATAACCATGAGTAAGTCGGCCTGACGAGGCGAAAAACTCATTCTTTCGGAACCAAAACGCGCAAGGTCGTAGTTTGAACCCATGGTTGCCATGAATTCGATTCCGCAGCATGATGTTGCGAAAGGCAATGGCCACATCGAATTCGCGCGGGCCATACCGATAACTTTATTGAGGCTAGTGGCGAAGAATCCTTCACCCTGAATGCCCTCTGGGGCTTCAACCAATTTCACGTCGCTCATGATTTTGCTGCTTGGTTTTGAATTATTCCCATTTGAATGCTTGTTTTTTTCTCAAATACAGGAAGCCCAACAGGAAAAGGGCTACAAAAATTCCCATACTGGTGAATCCGTATAAACCAAGCTCTTTGAAGTTGGTTGCCCACGGGTAAAAGAAAATAACTTCTACATCGAACAGCACAAAAAGAATGGCTGTAAGGAAATACTTAATTGAAAAGGGTAAACGCGCATTGCCCTTCGATTCGATTCCACACTCGAAACTGTCGAGTTTGTTTTCGGTTTTTCTTGAAGGGCCGATCAAGTGAGTGACCACCAGCACCAACACCACGAAACCCAACGCAAACACCAGTTGGATGAGCATTGGGAAGTATTCATTTGTAAACATAGCCAATCGTTTTTTCCTGCGTATTAAACTAACAAGAACAGGTCCTCATTGTTTTGTCCGCTAGGGAATTTGGGTGCAAATGTAAAGGAAAATTGATGTTGGAAATCGTTCATGTGGAGATGTTTTTTTTGCAAAATGCGAATCTTTGAAATCCAACATTGAAAGGCCTTTTACATCGTTTCGGTGTAGTTGAGTTCCTTCGAAAAGGTTTCATCAACTCCCCAAATTGCCCAAAAAGAGAGCAACAAACAAACAATACCAACGAAAACAGCGGCATTTAATGTTCCAATCGAGCCTTCAAGAGCCTTGAAACTTGCTGTTATGGGAATCACTGCTCCACGCACAAAATTTGGAACTGTCGTGGTAACTGTGCTGCGGATATTGGTGCCAAATTGCTCGGCAGCAATGGTTACAAAGAGTGCCCAGAAACCAGTTCCAGCACCCACCAAAAAGCACACAAAGTAGAACCAGTCGGCACTGCGACCTGCAGTTGTACCAAAATACATCCACATCACCACTGCCGAAAAGAACAAATATAGAATCACCACTTTGCGGCGGCTTTTAAAAAGCTGACTTAACATTCCGCTAATCAAGTCGCCCACCGATAATCCTAGATAGGCATACATCACGGCTTGTCCGTTGATAACCTTCCCATTTACATAGAGCAAAGAGCCGCCGAAATTTTCTGCTAAGGCAATGAGGATTCCGATTGCATACCAAACCGGTAAGCCAATCAGGATGCACTTGAGGTATTTAAGAAAGATGGTTTTGTTGCTGAAGAGCGACAAGAAATCGCCTCGGTTTACTTCCTCTTGATGTACTTTTTTGTACATGTCCGATTCGAGTGTGCCAATCCTCAATGCAAGCAGAAGTAGTCCGAGCACACCTCCAATCACATAAGCTACTTGCCAATTTTCTAAGTGAATAGTGGTAATCGACTCAATCACATTGGAGATTCCAGCACTTTCTCCGCCCACAATGGCTGCCAAAACTGCACCTAACGCACCGAAGGTTACAATAATCATGGTTCCGTAGCCCCGGGTTTCTTTGCTCATAACCTCGGCAACAAGGGTAATTCCAGCACCTAATTCGCCCGCCAAGCCAACGCCTGCAATGAAACGAATGATGGCGTAAGAGGTAATGTTGTCGACAAAAGCATTGGCCACATTGGCCGCCGAATACAACAATATGGAGCCAAAGAGCACCTTGAGTCGTCCTTTTTTATCGCCTAAAATGCCCCACAAAATACCTCCAACGAGCATGCCTCCCATTTGCCAATTAAAGAGCTGTAAGCCATAATTCTTGAGATCGGTTTCGGATGTGTAACCAAGGCTGATAAGGCTTTCTTTTTTTACAACATTAAAAAGAATCAGATCGTAGATGTCTACGAAATACCCCAATGCAGCAACAGTGATCAGCAACAATGCGGATCTGTTTTCTTTGGCAAAAATTCGATTCATCGTAAAATTTGGCGTTGCACCCAATCAACAACGTGTTGAAGCACTGCTTCCTTTTCAGGTTCATTGTGGATTTCGTGGTACATGCCTTCCCAAAGTTTGTATTCGGCAACCACATTGGCTTTCCGTGCAAATTCTTCAGATGCTGGCTGGGAGGTGATTTTATCGTCGCCACCATGCATAATCAGCGAAGAAACTTTCAATTCGTTGGCATGTTGCATCGCATAAAGTCCTGCTTGGTAAAGGTTCATAAAGAACGATGCCGAAATTTTATCATGTACCAAACGATCGCGCTCGTAAGCTCTCACGATTTCTGGATCGTGCGATAAATGCGCAGTTTTAAGCTTAGAGCCTTGTGTAAAACCAGGATAAAGATTACGCATCAAGTGCGCCAGTTTTAGCTGAAATGCAGGTGGATCAAAGGCAAGTTTCAACCATGGTGCAGAGGCAATTACACCCTTCACCGTATTGGGTTTTTTGAGTGCGTAATTGAGCACCAAATTTCCACCCATGCTGTGTCCGTAAAGAAAAACAGGCTTGTCTTTAAACTGTAAACGTGCGCGTTCCAAAAGCTCATCAATGCCATCAAGCAATTGATTGTAGTGCATGATGTGCCCCTTTTTCCCTTCCGATTTGCCATGGCCGCGTTGGTCGAAAGCAATTATTGCAATTCCATGTGTGGCAAAAAACTCAGCAAATCTTCGGTACCGCCCGCTGTGTTCACCCATGCCGTGCACCAAAGCAATAACTGCATTGGTTTCTGTTCCAGGCAGCGGCTGCCAAACCTGTCCATGGATTTTCAACTGATCGGAACCGGTTCTCCAGCTAAAGTTGGTGTGTTGCATGGGGATTTGTGCTTTGGGTAAAAATAGAAATATGTAAGTTCATTTGATCGTGAGATGGAAAAATTACTGTAAGTAATTTGAAAAAAATGGCAAGAAATCGTGTAAGCAACAGATAGACAGATAAATGAACAAGTCAAGATTAGGCTATTTGATCAAGGTTAATATTTATTTCACTTACGATTCCCATTTCAATTCGTAGGTTTGAGCAAAGGTTTTTACTATGATTAAGCGCATCTTCAAGATAATTGGCGGAATTTTCATTTTGTTTTTACTGCTTTTCGGCGGATTGCTTGCCTTTTCTACACTCACAGATTATTCGCCTGAGCCCGGTGCTGTTGAGGTTACAGAAACAATTGGTGATGGTGTAGCTATCAGTGGAGATACATTTTCGGTACTCATTTGGAATGTTGGTTACGGAGGGTTAGGCGCTGAAATGGATTTCTTTAACGATGGTGGGAAAATGGTTCGTCCCAGCGAAGATCAAGCGGCTAAATACTTGAAGGCAATTGCACTCTTTGCCAAATCGATGAAGGACTCTGTCGATTTTATGATGTTGCAAGAAGTAGATCAGAATTCCAAAAGAAGCTACAACATCGATCAAGTAGCTGTAATTCAACAAGAACTTTCGGGATTCAATTCAACGTTTGCGCTCAATTATGATGTGAAATTTGTGCCTGTGCCTTTCGGATTTCCTTATACACCTTATGGTAAAGCCTATGGAGGCTTGGTTAACTATTCTCGATTCAAACCATCCTCCAGTGCTCGTGTGCAGTATCCTGGTGGATTCGATTGGCCAACAAAGCTCTACATGCTCGACCGATGTGCACTTGAGCAGCGATTCCCTATCCCCGGAGGGAAAGAATTGATAGTCGTAAACACACACAACACTGCTTACGATGCAACAGGCGAGATCAAGAAAGAGGAAATGGCATTCATGAAGAAGCGCTATGAAGCAGAAGTGGCCAAAGGCAACTACGTGTTGATGGGTGGCGACTGGAACCAAGTGCCTCCAGGATTCGATTCGAAACACTTTAACAAACAAATGCCTGAGGGATATACGCCTCAATCGTTAAGTGTGGATCAAATTGCCAAAGATTTTACTGTGAGCTTCGACAGCACCTTGGCGACCAATCGCAGCAACGACAAGCCATTTGATCCATCAACAACATATACTACGTTGATCGATTATTATATGACTTCTCCGAATATCGAAGTGCTCAGTGTGAGAGGCATCGACATGCAATTTAGGTGGTCTGATCATCAGCCGGTTGTGTTGAAGTTTAAGCGTAAATAATTTCTTGTGTAGAACGATTCCAAATAAGTTTCCTTTTCTATCTTTGCCGTATGCATCATTCTGGCGAAGATCAAGATCAAGACGAGGCAAAGGCTTTACCTTTAGCATTTTGCAGGATGTTATGTCCTTGTTTTGAAGCCGATGCGAAGCACAAAAAGAAGAAGTGTTGCAAGAAGTACAAGCATGGTCGCCGCTGCGGAGGTTGCCCAAAATAATGATCCGAAACTATTCGGGTTGAAGCTTGTTAATTAAAGTATGACACTTCGACAAATCTTTCTCAAGAAGCTTTATCCGTTTATTGCAAAAAATTCTCGCAAAACGAGGAATGGGATTGTATTAGAAAAGCCAGTTCAAGCTCATACTATTCAGTCTTTAGAGGAAATCCAGGTGAACCTTAATACTGGCGAAGATATTCATTTGAGCAAATACAGAGGCAAGAAGATTTTATTGGTGAATACAGCGTCCGATTGCGGCTATACCGGTCAATATGAAGAATTGCAGAAACTACAAATCGAAATGCCAGAAAAACTGGTGGTTATTGGCTTCCCTGCCAACGATTTTAAGGCTCAAGAAAAAGCGGGCGACAAAGACATTGCAGCGTTTTGTCAGCTTAACTACGGTGTTACCTTTCCGTTAGCGAAAAAGTCGGTAGTGGTGAAAAAAGGCGATCAGAATCCTGTTTTCAAATGGCTATCCGACGCGAAAAGTAATGGTTGGAACGACCAAGCGCCAGTTTGGAATTTCACCAAATATTTGATCAATGAGCAAGGAGAGCTGATTGGAGTTTATGGTCCCGCGATTTCGCCTTTAGAAGATGCCATCAAAGGCAAGATCTAATTAAAAGCATCGAAGTCTTCGGTAACCCGCTGCAGAAAATACTTCTCTTGAGCAAAAAGCAGCTTATTTGCCTTTCTTTTTAACCTCTTCAACGTATTTACCTGTAAGTACATCGTTGTAGAATGTTTTATCTTTCAAAATCTCAAGTGCACGGGTTATTTCGGAATCTGTTGCAAATGAGTTTTCGATTCGGCCGCGCTGGTAATAATAACGGCTCACTATTTCGTCGGCAAGCAAATCGGAAATCTCCGCTCGCGCTTTAACCATATCGGCTTTTTTGTCGCGCATCATTTTCTCTTTCAGTGCATTGTATTCTTTTTCAAATGCACTGAAATACTTTTCTTTTTCAGCAGCTGTTTTGAGTTTCTTTAGCAATTCTTCACTCTCGGTTTCGTACTTGATTTCTTTATCGCCAATGTATTCTACAAATTCCTTGAAAAGCGCTTCAGTTACTTTAAAGTCTTTGGCTCCCGAAATTGTTGGGTTCTTAATTCTGTATTGTGTAGCAAAATCGAACATAAAGCTTTCACCAGCGATGGCGCGTGTTATAGGCGCATATTCTTTCATTGCTAAGCCAACATCAGGATTTACACCGCCACCATCATATACTTTACGACCATTTTTGGTTTTGAATTCACGAATCAATGAATCAGGAACTGTCCCAACCGAGCCATCATCGTTTCGTTGCGAATAATCTTTCGCTTGAATGCAGCGACCGCTAGGGATGTAGTATTTAGAGGTTGTTATTTTGATTTGGGTGTTGTAGGTAAGTGGGCGAGAGGTTTGCACCAATCCTTTACCGAAAGAACGTTGACCGATTACCACTCCACGGTCAAGATCTTGAAGCGATCCACTCACAATTTCGGATGCAGATGCAGATGAACGGTTCACTAATATTGCCAATGGAATAGTAAGATCTGCAGGATTATTGAGCGATTTGTAGGTTTTATCCCATTCTTTTACTTTGCCCTTGGTGGCTACAATGTCGAGACCTTTTTCAACGAATACATTTACGATATTAATTGCTTCACGTAGCAATCCACCTGGATTTCCGCGCAAATCGAGGATCACTCCTTCGAGATTTGGATTCTCTTTCAGTTTAACGAGTGCATCTTTCACTTCTCTACCTGCATCTTCTGTGAAACCGGTTAGTTTGATCATTCCGATTTTATCATCCACCATTCCGAAGTAAGGAACGTTTTTCACCTTAATTTCCTCGCGGATGATGGTTTTTTCGATCGGTTTTTCTTCACCTGGTCGTTGGATGGTGATTTTTACTGGAGTGTTGGGCGTGCCTTTGAGGATTTTCACCACGTCGGAAGTGGTTTTTCCTTTAGTCGATTTTCCTTCCACTTCCAGCACCACATCGCCAGCCATGAGGCCAGCCTTTGCTGCAGGAGCATTTTCGTAAGGCTCTGCAATAACAACGTAATCATCTTTCGTTCGGATCAATGCACCGATTCCACCGTATTGTCCGGTAGTCATGAAGCGAGCATCTTCAATATCATCTTCAGGGATGTAATTGGTATAAGGATCGAGTGATTCCAACATGGCGTCGATGCCTGTTTTCATCAAATCGGTCGGCTTAATTTCATCTACATAATAGAGGTTCACTTCCCTGAACATAGTGGCGAAAATGTCGAGGTTTTTCGAAATCTCGAAGTAATCGTCACGGAAGCTAAATCCGGCAACTGCTGTAATGGAAATCAGCGCGATGGCTGCATACATTCTGAATTTCTTACGCATAGCAAAAAGCTGTAAAGTCTTTAGTCAAGGTACGGGATCAATTCCGTGGCCTCCCCAAGGAGAACATCGGCCGATCCGTTTTATTGCAAGCCAACTGCCTTTGATGGCGCCGTATTTTTTCACCGCTTCAATGCCATAAGCAGAACAGGTTGGGTGGTACCTGCATGCGTTGGGCAATATAGGCGAGATGATGCGTTGGTAAAAGGTGAAAATTAGGATCACCAATTTACTCGGCAGTTGTCTCATGATCTTGCGTTAAACGCTGTAAAATTAGGATTATTTTAATGTGAATTTTAGCGCTATTGGGCTTGATCTTACCCGTGTAAACAAGAAAAAAATCTGCTTGCTTGTTTTTCCCTTCTAAAAGTGCAGAAAAAGGCTGTCGATTAAGCCTATAACCTTCACGTACAATTCGTTTGATTCTGTTTCTTTCGTGGGCCAGTTTGGAAACCCTTTTCGGCACAACAATTCCAAACCGCAAAGTAGGAATACCTTCAATGGTTGGATTGATTTTATAAAATACACGAAACGGAAATTCAGACATGCGCTCTCCTTCGCCGAACAATTTGTCGAGCGAGGTTTTACCACGAAGGATTTCTGATTTAGGTAAATTGTACATTGTCCGGCTTACCGGCCTTTGTTCACCAATTTCAAATACTGTTCAATCGCCATAGTCATCGACGGAGCCTGCGGTTGTGGCGCATGGATATCGAGAATGAGTTCTGCATCGTGAACAGCTGCGGCAGTGGTTGGACCAAATGCTGCAATACGGGTATTGTTCTGCTTGAAATCAGGGAAATTCTGATACAAACTCTTGATACCCGAAGGAGAGAAGAATACCAACATATCGTATTTCACATCCGAAAGATCAGATAGATCGCTGCAAACGGTGCGATAAATGACAGCTTTGGTGTAGTTAATTTTGTGCTCATCAAGAATCTCAGGAATTTCATCCTTATGAATATCGGAGCAAAGCAATAGGAACTTCTCGGTTTTGTTTTTCTTGATCACATCCATTAGTTCGATGAACTTCTGGTTGCCATAGAAAATCTTGCGTTTTCTATACTGCACATATTTTTGCAGGTAGAAGGCTGTTGATTCGCTGATGCAAAAATATTTCATCGATTCAGGAACAACAACACGCATCTCTGTGCAAAGACGGAAGAAATTATCTACAGCATTTCGACTGGTAAGGATCACCGCAGAGTGCTCGAGAATGTTGATTTTTTCTTTACGAAACTCTTTGGCAGAAATTCCTTCAACATGAATAAATGAACGAAAGTCAATCTTCACATTCATTTTCTTCGACAGGTCGAAATAAGGAGATTTATCAGTCTCGGGTTTAGGTTGCGTAACCAAAATGGTCTTTACCTTCTGCTCCCGGGAGTTGGTTCCGGTATTCTCTTCGGTTTGTGGATTCTTCTCAGAACTCATTGGTTACACCTTTATAAAATGTTTCGCACTGTTTTGATGATCAAGAAAACAGGTAAAATTTCAAGGGTGCAAAAGTACAAAATCAAATGAAACTTCGACAGCGCTTCACTGCGAATTCCAGCACTGATGCCAATCATCAGGCTAATCAAGTAAAATAGCCCGAAAAGACCGAGCCCCGCCATCAATAAATACCCTGAAATTTCGCTTGCTGAAATCTTAATTCCGAGACTAATTGGGATAAAAAGCACCCCCAAGAAGCAATTCATCATGATGATTCCCGCGATGTATTGACCAGCTTCTACAGTACAGTTGAAAAAGTAACCCAACAATTGGATCGTGAAGAGTTTAAATCCTAAAATACCAGCGCCAATGAGGAACAATTGCCAATATGCTGGCATGAAAGGCAGAAACGCAGTGCTGAGGTCAAAGTAACCAGCAACTTGGTAAATAAATACAGGCGATACGATCAGGAAGATCAAAAGCATCAAAGCCAGTGTGCGGCGATAAAGCAAGTTATCTTCTTCACGAATTTTCCTAAATGCGTCTCGTTTGAGAAAGTTCATCAGAATATTTCTGATGGTTTTAGGAAATAGTGTGTTGACTATGGCTGCCAGAAAAAAAGCACAGAGCAGAAGCGGTAAAACCCAACCTTCAGCATCTGTTTTTCTTAACCGCGGACGAAGTTCTTTTGTAAAGCTGGTATAAAAGAAGTTCGGTAAAATCTCTTGCTCCTCGACTTTTTCTTTTACTGCGGGCTTTATAACTTGAATATTACTTGAAGCCGTAGCCGAACTGTCGATCAATACGATACTATCGGTAGAAGTATTCGCAGTGACAACAGGTTGTAAAGAATCTTGAAACGTCTCGTTCCGCATAAACATCGCGGCAAAGGTAGTAAGATTTAAGCTGCATAAGCCACTAACTGAAGTCCGTGGCTGCGTGGTAAACGGGATAAATATCGCAAGGCAAAACTCCCCCTTTAGATCAACCTCAATTGTAAAAAATCAATCATGAATACACGGACTGAAGTGCGCAGCTGCGTGGTAAACGGAAAGATAATCGTAAGGCAAAAGTTTTCTCCCTTTCTCCTTTCCCCTTTTAACTTTCTCCTTCTACCCTCGATTCGCAATGTTCACATAATTCCTCTTCACAGCACCAGTATAAATTTGGCGCGGACGAGAAATCGGTTCTTTGTTACCTATCATTTCTTTCCACTGAGCAATCCAGCCAGGCAAACGACCAAGGGCGAACATCACTGTAAACATTTCTGTTGGGATGCCTATTGCTTTGTAAATGATGCCAGAGTAAAAATCTACGTTTGGATATAGCTTTCGTTCCACGAAGTATGGGTCGGAAAGGGCGGTTTCTTCGAGTTGTTTGGCAATGTCAAGTAGAGGATCGGAAATGCCTAACTTATTGAGCATTTGGTCGCAAGCCTCTTTGATGATAGATGCCCGAGGATCGAAGTTTTTGTACACCCGATGTCCAAATCCCATCAATCGGAAAGGATCGTTTTTGTCTTTTGCTTTGTTGATGAATTTGCTCACATCGCCACCATCGTTACGGATTTCTTCGAGCATTTCAATTACAGCTTGGTTTGCTCCACCGTGCAATGGACCCCAGAGCGCACAAATACCAGCCGAGATAGAAGCGTAAAGGTTTGCCTGCGATGATCCAACCATACGAACTGTTGAAGTAGAACAATTCTGCTCATGGTCGGCATGAAGAATGAGCAGTTTGTCGAGCGCATTCACGATTACAGGATCAATTTCATAGTCTTCGGTTGGCATTCCGAACATCATGTGCAGAAAATTCTCCACGTAATTGAGGGAGTTTTTCGGGTACATCACAGGATGACCAACAGAATTTTTGTAAGCCCAAGCTGCGATGGTGCTGAACTTTGCAAGTAAACGTACAATGGTGAGTTCAATGGCCTCTTCGCCTCGGTTTGGGTTGAGCGATTCTGGATAAAAGGTCGACAAAGAACAAGTAATTGAAGCCACAACGCCCATTGGATGAGCCTTAGAAGGATACGCTTCATAGAAACGCTTCATGTCTTCATGAATCAAGGTATGGCGGGTGATCGAAGTGGAGAATTTTTCTAGTTGTTCGATCGTTGGTAGTTCTCCATAAATAAGCAAATAGGAAACTTCCATGAAGCTCGATTTTTCTGCAAGCTGCTCGATGGGGTATCCGCGGTAGCGCAAAATTCCTGTTTCACCATCCAGATAGGTAATATTACTTGTTGTGGCGCCTGTATTTTTATAGCCAGTATCGAGTGTGATGCACTCAGTTTGCTGACGTAAATTCTGGATATCGATGGCTTTTTCGTTTTCCGAACCGATGATTACTGGAATCTCGTAGGTTTTTCCATCGAGAATTAAGGAGGCGTTTGAACTCATTTATAGATTGGATTTAATCTTGATTTTGGATCGACTAAAGTAGTAAACACATCGCAAGGTTATCTGTTTTTAACTTGTAAAAAGTTTCAAAATAGTGGTTGAAAATCAACTGCCTAAATTCTACTTGATCTTTACCTTTGCCCTATGAAGTTTCTGCAGAAATCGCTCCCATTGCTTTCAAGGCTCACGTTGATTTTTACGTTTTTGGTAATTCTTGCAGGCAGTGTGGTGCGCGTTACACAGTCGGGAATGGGTTGTCCCGATTGGCCTAAGTGTTTTGGTTATTATATTCCACCTACCGATCCTGACCAAGTGAATTTCCATCCCAATCAAGCCTACACAAAAGGAATGATGGTGATAGTGAACGACACACTTTGGAGAGCTAAACAGGATTTTTCTTCAACGGCTGCATTCGACCGCACATCTTGGGAAAAATATCCGAAGCACGATTATGCCGATTTCATCGTGTATCAAACTTGGGTCGAATACATCAATCGTTTGTTGGGTGCTTTGTTGGGCTTGTTTGTTCTGGCTGTAATGGTTGCTTCGCTCTTCTATTGGAAAACCGATAAGCTCATTCCATTTTACAGTTTTATTCTCCTTTTTTTAACCGGCTTTCAAGCATGGTTAGGCAAATTGGTGGTAGATGGAAACCTTATTCCGCAATCGATCAGTATTCACATGCTGGCTGCGTTGTTGTTGTTGCTTTTTGTTCAACTGCTCTCGCATCGTTTAAAGCCAAAACTTGAAGCCCCTTCACGCACAACTTCTTTGGCTTGGATCGCATTGGGCGCGGTGTTTTTAACTGTTGTTCAGGTGTTAATTGGAACGCAAGTGCGCGAAGAGATTGATGTTGTGGCTGAACAGCTTGGGCATCAGAGCCGCGAATTGTGGATCGGAGGCTTATCGTCGATTCTCACTTTGCACAAAGCGTTTTCGATGGTACTTGTGACGATCAATGGGATTCTGATTTACCAGCTTTTGCAACAAAAATCAGCCTACAGAAGCAAACAAGCGAAAGTTTTAGGTGCGTTTATCGCTACCGAAATCATATTAGGGATAGTGCTTAATTACTTCAATATTCCACAAGCAGGGCAGTCGCTGCATTTGCTGGTTTCGTGCTTGATTTTTTCAGTACAATTCGGGATTTTCATTTCACTTCGTCAAAAGCGAGGCGTTATTTCCAACTAAGCGAACCGATCAGGTGGTCGATGTCTTTTCTGAAAAAATTCACTACCGGGTTGAGCGAATCGGCATTCGGACTTGCATTGAAATACAGCGATCCGCGCAGAAAGTGCTTCGAACTGTCGGTTAAATGGAACTGGATTGCTGATGCAGCATTGCCGGTAACTTCATAAATGGTTCCATAAACGTTTGCTTCAGGTCTATTGACCAAGATTTCTGAAATATCGTTGGCTCGAACGGTGTGTTTGTAGGTAATTGTGCGAGAATCTTCCAAGAGTTTAGGAAGGTTGTTTTCAACGGGCAAATAACTGATGTAAATCGTTCCTTTAAATTTTGGAAAAACGATATTTGGCCAACAAGGTTGGTTGCGACGCGGGTTTAGTTCAAGATTTCCATACACTGGATATTCGAATGTATAAGGGCAATCGCTTGTGTATGCTTGATATTTCTTTTCAGGGAAATCGATTCTGAAATATCCTCTCGGACGAGGAATGGCATTTTCTTCAGATCCGCAGGATGCGAATACGACCAACATCAATAAACCAAATATGAACCTCTGCATGCTCGCAAAGTAAGGAAATTGCAATTTAGTAATCGACGTTGCCGAAGTCATCTTCTGATGAGTGGTGATGAAAGTCGTCTCTACGACCAGCCAAAAGTGTGAGCGTGTCGGCTACTACTTCAACAGAATAGCGTTTCACTTTGTCTTTGTCTTCCCAGGTGCGCGATCGGAGTTTCCCTTCGATATAAACGGTTGCACCTTTTTTAACGATTTTCTCGGTTACTTCTGCAAGGCCTCTCCAAAGCACGATGTTGTGCCATTCAGTTTGCTCGAGGCGGTTACCGTCTTTCTTATAAATTTCGGTGGTTGCCAATGGGAAATTCGCTACGCGCACCCCGTTTTCTAAAACTTTAACTTCCGGGTCTTTCCCAACATTACCGATCAGAATCACTTTATTAACTCCGGCCATACGCTAATCTTTTCTAAATGAGTATGAACAAATATAAAGATTATCAATCGCAAATACAGGCAGTTAATAATTTCTTCAAGCGCTTTTCAGCAGCCGAAAAATTATTCTGTGAGAAGGGCCAAGAGAAGGTCGGCGCTCAATGGTTTTTCTTGAAATCCGAGTACATCGGGAATAGATTCAGCTCTACTAATGTCGGCGGGATCGATCGAAGATGTGCAGATTTGCAATTTCATTTTTGATCTCGTTTCTGGTGGTAGATTCATGTAACCTTGCAGAAAACTCCAGCCATCGTATAGTGGCATATTGAGATCAAGGATAATGAGTACGGGCAAAGTTTGTTTGTTTTTTACCCTTTCGAGGAGTGAATTGAGCGAATCAAGGCCATCGTAGAAGAATTCGGTTGTGGTTTCAATACCTGTTTTCCGAAGATTATTCTTGGTGATCATGTAAAACAGGTTGTCATCATCGATGATCCAAACGAGCGGTAATTCCATTATTTAGGTAGATAAACGGTAAAGGTTGATCCTACTCCAGGGGTGCTATTCACTTCAATTTTTCCCCCTTGAGCTTCGATTTGATTTCGGGTAATAAACAAGCCAATACCTCTGGCATCTCGATTTCCATGGAAGGTTTTAAACATACCAAAAATTCGGTCTCCATATTTATTTAGGTCTATTCCCAATCCATTGTCGCTGATTGAAAACCAGCTCTGCCTGTGTAGTTCCCCTGATTGAATTGTAATGATTGGATGCTGATCTGGTTTGCGGTATTTGATGGCATTTGAGATTAAATTCAGCACAATACTATCTAGATATGCGCGATCGGTATTCAAGGTATAATCTTTTGAAATGCGAAGATCGAAATGCACATTATTGGCTTTTACATCGAGCGCAATGGCTTGAATTGTTCGATCAACTACTTCTTTTAACTGAACTGTCTCATTGTGAATATTTACCCTCGATTGAATATTCAATAGTTCGTTGAGGTGACGAAGCGTGGAGTCTAAATTCTTGCTTGATGATACGAGTCCATCTACAAACTGATGTCTAACTTCTGGTTCAGGATCTTCGGCTAAAATTGAAGCTATACCACTGATATTGCTGGAATGTGACCGGATATTGTGCGAAACGATGTAAGAGAAATTGAGTAGCCTTTTATTTTGTTCGCTTACAATATTTAAGGCTTCGGTTGTTGCTTTTTCTTGTTCCTTTCTTCCAGTGATATCGCTAAAGGTATAGGCAACGAGTGTTTCATTTTTAGTTGGTCCGGTAATGCAAACAGCATTGGTAAGCAAAACTGCTACGCTGCCATCTGGCATTGGATGCATCATTTCGAATGATTCTTTGGAACCAATTTTTATCATTTCGTCGTACCCAACTTCATTGTTTCCATTGAGAAAGGTTGGGAAAAGATTATTGAAACTAAGCTTCTGCAATTGCTGCAGCGAACAGTTCATCAGATTTGATGTGTACCTGTTTGCATAGATTATTTTATTTGCATGGTTCACGATAACTGCACCAAACGCAGCATTTTCAAAAACAATTCTAAATCTATCACGGTCGCTTTCCCACTGCAAGCGCGAAAACACATTGCAGATAATTTCTCCTGCAAGTTTGAGTAAAGCAGCCTCGTTTTCTGTCCATTGTTTATGTTTAACCACTGAGTCGAAGCCATAAAAACCTGCAATTTTTCGGTTAACAACCATCGGCAAAACGAAGATCGATTTTATATCTTGCGATTGAAGCAAATCTTTTAAAAACTGCAACTCTGCTGGCAAACTATCTACATCTGAAATATGGATTTCTTTGTTGTCCAGAATCTGGTCGGTCCACCATTGAAGATCGCTAAAATTTATCCCTTTTAAATTGTCGATTTGTGGTTCAATACCTTGAGCACACCAATCGAAGGTGTTGTCCATGGTTTTTTCCTCATTGTTGAACTCGAAAATATAGCTACGGTCAACCGCAAAGAACTGCCCGATTTCTTCCAGAAAGGCTTGCAAGAGCTGGTTGAGATGAAGGGAGTCTGCGAGGATAAATTTTGAGGTGAAATCAGAAAGCAATCTGTAATATCGAGTTTGATTGTCCCGCTCAAGTTCAGATTTTTTCGCTTGGGTAATGTTTCGAATTACAGCCATAACACGGTCGTTGCCGAGGGAGGCATATCGAGCTTCGAAATACCGAATTTCATCGGCAACAGTTAAAGTGTATTGGTAAGGTTCAACGATGCCTCCTGATGCAGTTACTTTGATTAAGTGCATCACAGCATTGGCTTCATTTTCAGCTAAATAATCCCTGACGTTTGACCCAATTACTTGATCTTCTGGCAAATAAAGTTCTTGTGGGTATGGTGAGTAAAACTCAAGTACCGAGCCGTCGGTTTTAAGAATATACAACTGATCGGGCAGGGTATTTACGATTGCCTTAAATCGAGTTTGTTGATTGAGTATTTCATTGCTTCTTTTTACCGATTCAGAAACATCTCGCTGCAATGCAACAAAGTTGGTATGGTTTCCAGCTGAGTCGAATAGCGGGTAAATTTGGATATGCGCATCATACGCCTCTCCATTTTTTCGGTAATTGATTAATGTGGTCTCTCCTTTCTCTTTGTTTTCAATAGCACTTCGGAGAATCATTCTTCCACCGTCGTTGGTAGCAGGCCCTTGGAGTAAGCTTCCTGGTGTTTTGTTTTGGGCCTCTTCTAATTCGTAACCAGTAATCTGAGTAAATGCATTGTTGACCCATTCGATTTTACCCGATTTATCGGTGATGATAACTGCATTGTCGGTATGGGTCGCTAAAAGTGAAAGGCGCTCAAATTCATTATTTATTTCTTTGATTTCTAAAACTTGAAGAAGATTGAGTCGAGCTTTACCGAAAACTTTACAAACAAACTCAAAGAGTTTTTTTTGCAAATCAGTAAAGGCATCTGGCCTTCTGCTTACGACTCCGAAAACACCAATGCATTTTTCGTGTACATAAATCGGCTGATAAAGGCGGCTTCTAACGTTAAATGACCTTGGGCTATCGACCGTATTGTTGTTTGGGTCATTTTCGGTATCTGGTACATAAATCTGAAGGCCTGTTTTAAAAACCTTCCCAGGATGTCTGTCCATTGCTGTCTTTTCAGCAACCAATCGCTCCTCTTCAGAAAAACCGCGCGCAATTTTAAGATCTAAGCTTTGCGATTTAGAATTGTAAATGTATAGGCCAGAATAATCGAATGGAATTAATTCCTCGAAAATCGAGTCAACTATGGTCAAAAGCTCTTTTTCAGATCCTGCAGAGAATAATTTTTTCTGAATCTCAATGCATTTGTCTAACAGCTCGATTTTATGTGCATCATTTTGATCCATGGTGAAAAATTAAACAATAGCCTCAAGTGCTGCATTTGCGCATTGTTCATCCATTTTATAGTGCCCCCCGCTTACGCCAATTGCTCCTACCAACTGATCGTTAATATATATTGGCAACCCACCGCCTAGCAAGATAAAATTTGGCAAATCATGGACTCCATTTTCTAAAATTGGGTCTCCTTGGATAAATGACTGCCATGCTTCTCCGGTTGCCATTCCAAAGCCTACTGCGGTAATAGCTTTCTTTTTTGCAGTTTCGATTGAAATTAATGGTGCTCCATCCATTCGAAGAAATGTTTTGATCTGACCACTTTCATCAACTACACATACACTGATGGAAAATCCTAATTGTGTTGCCTTTTCTGTCGCCTTCTCAACTAGCTTCATTGCAGCTTGGCTAGAAACAGTTTCCTTTTTAAAAGTTTTATTCATACTCGGTGATTGTATTTGTCAGCGGTAATATACTTACTTTATGTCACCAATGTTTCTTCAAATCAAAGAATAATCAATAAAATCTGCATAGCTTTAACAACTAGAAAAAAAGAAACATAAGGCGATTTTTGAGATATTTAATATAGCAATAGGTTTTTTGTTTTTAAGTTTTGTCTTCAATCATTAATAACAATATTAGATGTTTAGAACGAAGCACCCGTTACAACTTTTGTCATCTACTTCAAATGAAGCTAGAACTGTCCAGTTTTGATCTTCTTTGCAGATTTCGTCACTTAAAAAGATGTTAATTTTATTCAACCCTGTTTTGAGAGAGGCTCCATATTCAAGTTGCACTTTTTTACCCATAACAGGTCTGGTCTTTGAAGTATAACCATGTTTATGCAAAGCTGCAACTAAGCACAAATTGCCAATCACTCTAATGGCTGTGGGCATTGAAACGAAATCAACACTTGAAATAAAATCCACAGTCGCATTAAATTTATTTTCCCCGATTTGATTGAATTCAAGGATAGTATATCTGTCGTTTTCGATTTCGGTATGTAAATAGTCGCTTTTTAAGGCTTCAAATAATTCTCTTGAAATGGGTTGCTCAAATTCACGTTGAATCGTTTTTTTCCAGTAATGGTTTTGCATCATTAACCTTGAAAATGCTGATTCTGCTTCTGTTATTTTTATAGCACCTTCTTCCCAAAGTAACCAAGCCGGAGCGATTCGACCGTTAAAACTATTTGACAAAGCAAATGTGTAGGCTCCAACATTGGTTATGAGAAGTCGATCATCTTTTTTTATATCCTTTAAGCAAGTGCTTTCAAGCAAGTTGTCTCCTGCAAAGCACAAAGGCCCTGCTAATGTGTCATTTCCATTAAATGGCAATGGGCTGCCTGAAGAGGATACTACCTTATGAGGCCAATGTAAAAGGGTGATTTTCGCTAACTGGTCTGTTCCTACATCACAGATGCCCCAGGTTTTTCCTCTTGAATGCTTGATCGATTTTACTGTAGTTATTAGTCCAACAGCATCACCAACCAGCGCATGTCCAGGTTCGGTGTAGTATTCATAATTCTTTTGTTTTAACTGGTTTAATCTGCTAGTCCAGTCAAATATCGAAGGAAAATTATCTTGATCATTAAAGGGAATACCTAATCCTCCGCCTATGTCTAGATGTTTTATTGGGTGGCCAAGCTCTGTAGCGAGGTTGGCATTTTCATGCAAACTGTTTAGGGCGGAAACAAAGGAATCTAAATTGTCCATTTGAGTTCCCACATGCAAATGTAAGCCTGAAATTTTTAAGGTGATCTTGCTTAACAATTCAGGCAGGTCTTCTTCAGGAATTCCAAATTTTGAAGAAGATGAACCATGAGCCATTAGCTCCTGATTTTTCGAGGTTTTACTGTAGCTAACATTTTGTTTGGGATTGATTCTTATCCAAATTTGCCCTTTGCCTGAATCTTGACTGTTGTCTATTTCTTTTAGAAGATCAACATCGTCACAAACCCAAATTCCACCATTATCAAGTACGATTTTAACAGTCTTGAAATCCTGTGAAGGAGAATTGTATGCAATGTTTTCCCATTTAAAACCTGATATTAAAGCTAGATTTATTTCAGATAAGCTTGAGCAGTCTGCACCGCATCCTTCTTCTGCTATACATTCTAATACCGCTGGAGCAGGATTGCACTTCACAGGATACAAAATCCTAAATGCAGAATTTGTGAAACTCAAGAATTGCCTAACATTTTCCTTGATTTGTTGCTTTCCGATAACCCATATCGGACTGCCAAATCGACTCGCCAACTCATTTATATCAAGTTCCTCATGCCATTGCCTTTTCATGCCTGTTATTCATTTAGGCCAAAGAAAAACAAATAGAATAATGTAAAGACTAAGGATTAACTCTCATTGCGCTTCCAAATATCTTGTTATTGCTCTCGGGAATGCCAACTTGTTAAGATCCGACAGATGAATTACTTCATAGTGTTCCCATTGTTTATTTGGCAGTTTTTCTCCTTCGAAATGGTAAAATCCAATGATCAATTCTCGGTGTGTGAGTAAGTGCCGAATATTGGTTTGAACCTTCTTAAGTGTCATACTTTCCGTTCCGGGGATGTTGAGAGCGTGAGGTTCCACTGGGCCATCAGTTTCGAGAAGTGGGAATTGATACAATCCCTTCCAGATGTCGTTTGTAGCTCTTCTTGAAACCAGCACACGATTATCTAAATCTTTAAAAATGATGAAATGTAGGAAACGTGTTTTCACCTTTGTTTTTTCGCCCTTTACAGGAAAATCGTGCTGCTTCCCAGCTGAAAATGCTCCGCAATGTTGATTTAACACACATGTTTCACAACTCGGATTGCGTGGCTTGCATACGGTAGCGCCGAGTTCCATCATGGCTTGATTGAATGTTCCCGGATCTTTCCGATCGAGCAGTAAGTTGCTGATTTCTTGGATTTTCTTTTTCCCCGGAGGGAGAAGAGGATTTTCTTGAACCTCGAAAAGTCGTGAAATAACGCGGTTTACGTTACCATCGACGGCCGCATGAGGCATACCGAAAGCAATGGAAGCTACTGCTGCCGCTGTGTAATCGCCAACGCCTTTCAAATTTCGGATGTCTTGATAGGTTTTCGGAAACTTCCCGTTGTGTTCTGCCACCACCGATTTTGCAGCCGCATGCAGGTTTCGAGCTCTTGAGTAATATCCCAATCCTTGCCAACTTAGCATCACATCTTCTTCTGAAGCCATCGCTAAATCGGCAACCTCGGGATACTTTTCTGTGAACTTGTGGTAATAGGCTGTACCTTGATCGACCCTGGTTTGTTGCAGGATAACTTCCGACAGCCAAATGAAGTATGGATTTCGGGAATTTCTCCACGGCAGATTGCGTTTATTTTGGTTGTACCAGTCGATCAAAAGGACCGAAATTGGGTGTTTTTCCATAGGCTAAGTCAACAACGACGGGCAAAATAATGTTTTCTAAAAAACTTTTTCTTAGAAAAGGAAAACGCATATCTTTGCAGCCCGTTTTTAGAAACGCTAACATCCACAGTTACAAATAAATCAAACATAATCAAACAGCCATGACCAAAGCTGAAATCGTTGCAGAAATTGCTGAGAAGACCGGAATTGAAAAAGTAACCGTTCAGGCTACTGTTGAAGCATTCATGAAAAGTGTAAAAACGAACTTATCGCAAGGTAAAAATGTTTACCTACGTGGATTCGGAAGCTTCATTGTAAAGAAACGTGCTGCTAAGAAAGGCCGTAACATCTCTAAAAACACTACAATCGTTATTCCTGAACATTTCATCCCATCTTTCAAACCAGCTAAAACGTTTGCTGAGAAAGTGAAGAAGTCTGTTAAGGCTTAAGTACTTCTAAATCTGATGAATTCTCGTCAACTGATTGTTGTTTCTGCTTGTGTCTTGATTGGTGCTGCGGTGTATCTCTTACCGAGAAATGCAGAACACAATCATGAAGATCACGCGCAAGAATCAGTCGAAGGGAATGCATCGTTCGAGTCGCAACTCGTAGAAGTAAAAAAACAAACGCCAGCTGAAGTATTGGCGGGCATTGAGTTCTTTGAAGGGAAGTTAAAAACTGAAAGCGGAAAAGCTAAGGTGCAATTTCTAGATTCTTTGCGGTCTGTTTGGGACCGACAAATGCGTCCAGGAATTGCCGCTGAATATGTGCTTCAGAAAGCCGAAATACTTAACGATGCAGCATCATGGAAAGATGCAGGTATTCGTTTCTTAGGCATTTCAAGGTTTTTTGAAGGTGCCGACAAAGATGCACTTGCTAACCGTGCTGTTTCTTGTCTTGAAAAAGCACAGAAAATGGCTCCTGAAGATGTTGAAATCAAAACACAATTGGGCATCGCATATGTAGAAGGAAGTGCACAACCTATGCAAGGCATCACGCTTTTGCGGGAAGTTGTTGCTGCCGATTCAACAAACACCGATGCACAGCTTAGTCTTGGCTTTTTCTCTATGAAAAGCGGCCAGTACGACAAAGCTGTGAAACGTTTCAAAACAGTGATTAGACTTCGTCCGGATCTTCCAGAAATGTATCTCTATCTTGCAGATGCACTTTCGATGGAAGGCAACAAAGATGCAGCCCTAAAAGAGCTCGACAAATTGACCAAAATCTCCAAAGACACGATCCTCCTCAATGAGGCTAAATCGCGGAGAGCAAACATTTTACAGAACTAATTTTTAAAAAATTCATTCATCATGCCAAGCGGAAAAAAGAGAAAACGTCATAAGATGGCCACTCACAAGCGCAAAAAGCGTCTGCGTAAAAACCGTCATAAGAAGAAGTAATCCGTCTATCGGATTTCTTAGAGTTCGGATTACTGACTACTCAGTTCTGACATTTACCTTTGAAGGCTGGAGCCATTGGCTCGCGGCCTCATTGGTTTTGTGTTTATCCGGATTCCTTATACAAAGAAGTTTGTGAACAAGGAACTTGTCATCACTGCTACAGGCAGCGAAGTTGTTATTGCACAACTTGAAGACCGCAGACTTACCGACCTGAACCGCGAAAAAAGCAACAATAACTTTGCCGTAGGGGATATTTATTTAGGTCGTGTAAAGAAAGTTATGCCTGGTCTTAACGCTGCTTTCGTGGACGTTGGATATGAGAAAGATGCATTTCTGCATTACCTCGATCTAGGTCCGCAGGTCCAGTCATTGCTGAAATTCATTCAACAAGGACAGGCCAACAAGCTTGCTAACTCATCGCTGGCCGATTTTACCAACGAGGCGGATATTCGTAAAGACGGAAAAATTTCAAACGTCTTATCGAACAATACAAATATCCTCGTGCAAATTGCAAAAGAGCCGATTTCAACCAAAGGCCCTCGGATTAGTTCCGAACTTTCGTTGGCAGGTCGGTATCTTGTACTTGTTCCCTTTTCCGATAAAGTCTCGGTCTCGCAAAAGATCAAGGATTCGGAAGAGAAAAATCGTCTTAAGCGCCTCATTCAAAGCATTCGTCCTAAAGGGTTCGGTGTAATTATTCGCACTGTTGCAGCCAATAAAAAGGTTGCCGAGCTCGACCAAGATTTGAACGAACTCGTGCAACGTTGGCAGCAGTTGGTAGAGAATTTACCTACTGCTCAACCAAAATCAAAAGTGCTCGGAGAAATCCGCAGAACTTCTGCATTGTTGCGCGATGTGCTCAACGATTCATATCAAAGTATTACGGTTGATGACCAATCGATCTACAACGAAGTGCGCAGCTATATTTCGCACATTGCTCCCGACAAAGAGAAGATCGTAAAACTCTACAAAGGCAAAGAATCTGTTTTTGAAGAATTTGGGATCGACCGTCAGATCAAAGCTGCTTTTGGGCAAAATGTTAGCCTAAAAAGTGGCGCTTATCTGATCGTTCAGCACACCGAAGCGATGCACGTGATCGACGTGAACAGTGGCCACCGAAATCGTTCCGATAACGACCAAGAAACCAATGCGCTCGATACAAACCTCGAGGCTGCGGTAGAAATCAGTCGACAACTGCGTCTTCGCGACATGGGTGGAATCATCGTGATCGACTTTATCGACATGCATTCTCCGATCAACCGGAAACTTCTGTTCGATAAATTGAGGGAAGCCATGTCGCAAGACCGGGCTAAACACACCATTTTGCCGCCAAGTAAATTTGGACTTATCCAGATTACTCGTCAAAGGGTTCGCCCTGAAATGGTGATCGAGACCCTAGAAAAGTGCCCATCTTGCAATGGTACTGGTGAAGTACAATCTTCGATGCTCATTACCGACGATATCGAAAACAACCTTCGTTACATCGTTACAGAGCAAAACCAAAAAGGAGTGAAGCTTTGGGTGAATCCTTACCTAGAAGCTTTCATCAAGAAAGGGTTTCCTTCGATGCAAATGCGCTGGTTTTTGAAATACAAAATTTGGGTGAACGTGAAAGCTGTGCCTTCTTACCACTTCCTTGAGTACCATTTTCTGAATAATCAGGAAGAAGAAATCAAATTGTAACGATGGGGAAATCTTTTCCTTATCTTAAACCGGTGAAACGTAAGGCAGTCAAGTGCTGCGATTCACCGGTTTTTATTACTCTATCAACACTTTCAATCCGCGGAATTCTTCAGATATTATGATTTGGACTGCTCTTTCGAGGTGGATTCTGCGTTTTAGGTTACCCATTTTGTTGGTTATTGCTGCCATTACGGTGGTGATGGGTTATTATGCTTCGAAAGCAGAGATGACCTACACAATGGCTCAGATTCTTCCTACGGATGATCCGGAGTATATTGCTTATCAGGACTTTAACAAGCGTTTTGGGCAGGATGCCAACATCATGGTGATTGGTTTCGAAACCGATAGCCTTTTTGAGCTGCCTGTTTTTCGCGATTGGATGAATACAGGGCAAGAGCTTCGAAAGATTGAAGCGGTGAAGAACGTTCTTTCAGTTGCGGGCATTTACAACCTCACCCGAAACGATTCAACGCAAAAGTTCGATGTAGCTCCGTTGATCAGCCAAATTCCCGAATCTCAGGCTGAGCTGGACAGTCTGAAAAACATCATTTTATCGCTTCCATTTTATCGTGAATTGCTCATAGCTCCTTCCGGTAATGGTCGATATGCGACCTTGATGCTCGTTACACTTGATCAAGAGAGCATCGACCGGAAAGACCGAAAAGAACTGATTGAACATATCGCTGAAATCGGCGACTCGTTTGGCAAAAAACACGATTTGGTGATCCATTATTCGGGTTTACCACATATCCGAACGCTCAACTCTTTGAAACTTCGAGATGAATTGGTGATGTTCCTCTGGATGTCGCTTCTCATTACCGCCATTGTGCTTTACATCTTCTTTAAGTCGGTGAAGGCCATTGTATTCCCGATGCTGGTTGTAGCGCTCAGTGTTGTTTGGTGCGTGGGAACCTTGTCGATGTTAGGATATAAAATCACCATCCTAACAGCTTTGATTCCTCCGCTGATCGTGATTATCGGGATACCTAATTGTATTTTCCTCACCAACAATTTCCACCGCGAGTACAAAGGCCATGGCAACAAAATCAAGGCGATTTCTCGGGTGTTACAACGAATTGGAAATGCGACATTCCTCACCAACTTCAACACTGCACTGGGCTTTGTAACCTTCGCGTTTACCGACAGTGAATTGCTTCAAAGTTTTGGTGTTCTCTCTTCAATCAATGTGATGCAAGTGTTCTTCCTAAGCATCACTGTATTGCCGATTTTCTATTCCTATATCCAGCCTCCAAAGCCTAAGCAAACCAAGCATCTCGACAACAAACGGATGCAAGTGGTGGTGGATTGGCTCATCAACATGGTCACACACCGCCGCAAACTAATTTACATCCTTACGGCTGTGATTGTTGGTGTGAGTATTTGGGGGATGACGAAAATCAGAACCACTGGGAATTTCACCGACGATATTCCAGATTCGGACAAGATGATTGTGGATCTTAAGTTTTTCGAGACGCATTTTCATGGTGTGATGCCTTTCGAAATTACGATCGACACCAGGAAAAAGAACGGAGTGATGAAGCTTTCGACCTTGAAAAAAATCGAGCAGCTTCAGCAGGAACTTCGCAAATATCCCGAGTTTGCTCGTCCGCTTTCGATCGTGGAAGTGATCAAGTTTTCGAAGCAGGCTTTTTATGGAGGCGATTCAACAGAGTACAAATTGCCAAACAGTGAAGAGATTGCGTTTTTGCTTCCATATGCGCAGAATACCAATCTGAAATCTTCCACTACAGCTTCCTTCCTCGATAGTAACAAGCAGGTAACCCGCATCAGTGTTCAGATGGCTGATATCGGTACAACCGAGATGGAAAAGATTTCTAACGAGATTCGTCCCAAGGTGGATTCCTTATTCCCTGCCGATAAATTCGATGTGAATTTCACAGGAACGAGCATTATCTTTCTAAAGGGAACCGATTACTTGATCGAAAACCTGCTGTTGAGCTTATTGGCAGCAATTATTTTGATTTCGGGACTGATGTATTTCATGTTCTATTCGTTCAAGATGCTTTTGATTTCTGCAATTCCGAACGTGATCCCTTTGCTGTTTACTGCAGGTTTAATGGGATTCTATGGAATTTCATTGAAGTCATCCACTATCTTGGTTTTCAATATTGCTTACGGAATCACAGTTGATAGTGCGATTCACTTCTTTTCGCGCTATGGTCTAGACCTGAAAGCTCATGGGAATAAAATCCGCCCAGCCGTTTTCGATGCTATGAAGGATACATCTATCAGCATCATCTATACCTCAATTATTTTGTTGCTGGGCTTCTGTATTTTCATCTTCTCCAGTTTTGGAGGAACGATTGCTTTGGGATTCCTGATTTCTGTTACTATTTTCGTCGGACTGTTTACCAATCTATTGTTGCTTCCAACATTGCTACTTTCTATGGATAGAGCGTTCACCATAAAGGCTTACAAAGAGCCACTGATCATGGTATTTGATGAGGAAGAAGACATTGAATTGGATCATCTGACTATCCGCAAGGATGAAAACGAAAACTAACGTGAAAGGAATCATTCTCGCCGGAGGATCCGGTACTCGATTGCATCCGCTAACTCTCGCAGTGAGCAAACAGCTGATGCCAGTATATGATAAACCAATGATTTACTATCCGCTGTCGACGCTCATGTTGGCGGGGATTCGTGAAATACTTATTATTTCTACACCGCACGATTTACCGCACTTCAAGAAATTGTTGGGCGATGGAAAATCGTTGGGGATGGATATCAGTTATGCTGAACAAGCTGTTCCAAACGGACTTGCACAAGCATTTGTGATTGGTGCTGATTTCATCGGAAACGATAAATGTGCGCTCGTTCTGGGCGATAACATATTCTATGGTGCGGGCATGTCGCGCTTGTTGCAAAGCATCAACGATCCTGATGGCGGTGTGGTATTCGCTTATCATGTTTCAGATCCGGAACGCTATGGTGTTGTGGAGTTTAACGATCAACAGCAAGCCATTTCTATCGAAGAAAAACCTGCACAGCCGAAGTCGAATTTCGCAGTTCCTGGTTTGTATTTCTACGACAACTCGGTGGTTGAAATTGCCCGAAACTTGGAGCCTTCTGCCCGAGGAGAATACGAAATTACCGATGTGAATAAGCATTATTTGAAAGCCGGTAAACTTAAGGTGGGCGTACTCGATCGCGGCACAGCTTGGCTTGATACAGGCACCTTCGATTCGTTGATGCAAGCTGGTCAGTTTGTTCAAGTAATTGAGCAACGTCAAGGCTTGAAAATTGGCTGTATCGAAGAAGTAGCTTGGAGAATGAAATTCATCAACGACGCCCAATTGGATGCGCTCGCTCAACCATTACGCAAAAGCGGATATGGCGATTACTTGATAAACCTCTTGAAAGGAAGATGACACGTATACTCATTACCGGTGGAGCCGGATTTGTTGGAAGCTGTTTGGCTGATAAACTAGCGGAAAACCCAGAAAACATGATTGTGGTGGTGGATAATCTCCGCACTGGAGAAATTGTTAAAGTGCCAAACTCACGTCATAACAATGTTCATTTTATTAAATGCGATACCAACGATTACGCTGATATTTCGGCCGTTTTCTTCGCATGGAAATTCGACTTTGTTTTTCATTACGCCGCACTCGTTGGCGTTTTGAGAACCTTGCAAAATCCGGTCGCAGTACTCGACGATATTGCTGGAATAGAAAATGTGCTGAAGCTTTCTAAAAACACGGGTGTGAAACGCGTGTACTTCTCATCTTCATCGGAAGTTTACGGAGAGCCAGTAGAATTTCCTCAGAATGAGCACACTACGCCACTCAATTCGAGATTGCCTTATGCCATCGTGAAAAATGTTGGTGAAGCTTATCTGCGTTCATATCAAAAGGAATTTGGATTGGAATACACTATTTTCAGGTTCTTCAACACTTTCGGACCAAAGCAAAGCCGCGATTTCGTGATTTCGAAATTCTTCCGCATGGCAACACAAAATGAGCCTATCACCATTTATGGAGATGGGTCTCAAACGCGCACTTTCTGTTACATCGACGACAATGTGGAGGCTTGCACACAAGCATTTTACCGCAACGAATATGTGAATGATGTAGTGAACGTTGGTGGAACCATCGAAATTCCAATCCTTCAGGTTGCAGAAACAATCATTCGTGTGGTTGGTTCCAAATCGGAAATCCGATTCCTCGATCCATTGGAAGAAGGCGATATGACACGTAGAAAACCAGACACCACCAAAATGATGAAACTGATGAATCGTCCTTTGGTGACATTTGAAGAAGGATTACAACGAATCGTTCAAAATACCAGCTATATTCTTTGAGCCAAGAAATAAAAGCGTTACAAGAGAAAATTGCCAATTCTGTTGCTGCACTTGAATTTCCTCAGCAGCCGGCAGATCTTTACGATCCTATTCGATACACACTCGAACTAGGTGGCAAACGCATGCGTCCTGCACTTGTGCTGATGGGATGTTCGCTTTTCAGCCGTGACCTCGAAGCTGCAGTGAAACCCGCATTGGGCGTTGAAATGTTTCACAATTTCACCTTGCTGCACGACGACATCATGGACAATGCTCCCTTGCGGAGAAACAAGCCTACCGTGTTTTCGAAATGGAATACCAATGTTGCCATCCTTTCGGGAGATGTAATGTTTGCTGAGTCGTTTCGATTGATTTCAGATGCTCCAGCCCCTGTATTGAAACCTGTTATCGATGTGTTTCTGAAAGCTGCCATCGAAGTGTGCGAAGGACAACAATGGGATATGGATTTCGAATCGCGCAGCAATGTGAGCATTCCGGAGTATCTCAATATGATTCGTTTCAAAACAGCCGTATTGTTAGGAGCTTCGTTGCAGATTGGCGCTTTGTGCGGAGGTGCTAACCCGAAAGACGCTCAATTGCTTTATGATTTTGGTTGCGCCTTGGGCGTGGCATTTCAAATTCAAGATGATGTTTTGGATGTTTATGGCGACCCTGATAAATTTGGTAAGCAGGTAGGTGGCGATATTATATCGAACAAGAAAACTTGGTTGAAACTTCGTGCTCTCGAAAAAGCGAACGAAGCACAACTTGCTGAATTAACCAACTATTACAGCGGCGAAGCTTTCGATCCAATTGAAAAGGTAAATGCCGTTCGGGCAATTTTCGACGCGAATGATGTGAAAACTGAAGCAGAAACACTCATGCAGCAATATTTGCATGAAGCACTCGACTCGTTAGAAAATGTAAATGCATCAGCATCAGTGAAAGCGCTCTTAGAAGGATTCGCTCGTGAACTGATGCAACGTCAATTCTAAAGCATCAGGCCCAAACTTTGGTGCCTTCAGTACAATTTTTACAAATGTCGATTTCTTGTCGGTTGCTTAAAACTGAACGGCGGAAACGATCGTACTCGGCGCTTTTCCAAACAGCTTTAAAATCATCAATTCCAGCATTTCCCAAAGTATGAAGTGCGTCTTTGTCGAAACAGCAAGGAACCACTTTACCGTCCCAAGTAATCACGCAACCTTGCCACATCCTCCAGCAATGGTTTTCCATTTTATTTTTCAGCCTCCACTTGCCATCTAAACCTTTTCTGTAACGCGAATATTTTTCGTTATCAGGAATCAATGGATGACCATTTTCGAAATCGTACACTTGGGCTGTTTTGAAACGCACTTCATCCACCCCTAATTCTTTGGCCAATTGAAGTACTTCATCGGTTTGGTGTTCGTTAGGCTTAACCACCAGAAACTGAAAGATCACATGTGGTGTTCGACTTTTCAGACGTTTACGTGCTGCAAGGATTTCCTTAGTGCCTTGGATGACCTTGTCTAGTTTTCCACCTTTGCGGTACTGCTGATAGGTTTCTTGCGAGGTTCCATCGATCGAAATGATGAGGCGATGAAGCCCTGAGCGCACCGTTTTTTCGGCATTTTCGGTGTTGAGGTAATGTGCATTGGTCGATGTAGCTGTATATATCCCGCGTTGAGCGGCGAAACCAATCATTTCATGAAGATCGGTATTGAGAAACGGCTCGCCTTGGAAGTAAAAGTTGATCGAAGCCAAACCTGGCCGAAGTTCGGTAACCAGCGATTTGAAAAAAGTGGGTTCCATCATACCGGTTGGCCGGCTAAAAGCGCGCAATCCGCTGGGGCATTCTGGGCATCGAAGATTACAAGAAGTCGTGGGCTCAACAGAAATATTGAGCGGCATTCCACGATGCATAACCTTTCCTCGCCATCTCGAAAGATAGAAAGAAGCAGATAGTCGCATCAGGTTTAACGCCAAAGGCCACCTGAAAAGACGCAACATTTTTAGCCTGTCGTGCAGCAACATTTAAGTTTATGAATCTATTGTTCAAAATTCGATCAATCTGAACAACTTTTTACAAGCTTTCGTTCTATTTTTGGATCAATCTTAACTTATGAAAAAACTTATACCATTTTCAATTGCATGTTTAGTTATCGCTATAGCGGGAATTATGAATGCTCCAAACACTCACTCTCGTCCAGAAGGCGCACCAGCTTTGGCTTCTGGCGCACCAGCCGACAATAACCGCACTTGCGCTACTTCTGGTTGTCACAGCGGAACTGCATCAGACCGCGATGGTTTGATTACTTCCAATGTGCCTTCAACTGGTTACATCCCTGGCGAAACCTATACAATGACTGTTTCAATTACTGAAGCGGGCATTTCAAAATGGGGCTTTCAAGCGACAGCACAAAACAGCAATGGTGATTTGCAAGGTACTTATACACTTACCAATGCTGCCCAAACCCGTTTAGCAGCTGGAACAAATGGAGCTAAGTATGTAACCCATACAACTGCTGGAAACAGTGGCTCAACTGGTAGCAAAACTTGGTCGTTCGATTGGACGGCTCCAGCGGCTGGAACTGGAACAGTGAATTTCTATACCGCAGCAATGGCATCCAACAACAACGGTGGTACTGCTGGTGATTTGGTGTATAAAGATCAATTGGCATTGGAAGAAGATTTAACAACTTCGGCAGCTTCGACGAATGCAGCATTGTCTTTCAATGTATTTCCAAACCCAACAGCTGGTCAGGAAATTGTAATCACTACTTCAAAGTCATCTCAAGCTTCTCGTTTGGTGATTTACAACGCACTTGGTGGCATCGTGAAAAGCGAAAATTTTGCTGCAGGTCAGCACAAAGTGGATGTGTCGAAAATCCCTGCAGGCTTGTATTTCATATGGCTTGATCAAGCTGGTGAAAAATCAATGAAGCGTTTCATTAAGCAGTAAACATTTCTTTTTACATATTTGAAGCCGTTCCTAAACAAAGGGGCGGCTTTTTCTTTTTCATGGAAGCAATATTTAATGTGATTCCGCATTTCTTTAATTTGCATTCAATCTGAAGCGTTATGATTTCGCAAGTTTTTCAATACATCCGCAATCAGTTCAAACCTAAGCTGAAAAGCTCGGTTGGACTAGAAACGGAAATGCTTGTGCGAAATCACCAAGAGAAACAGCAATACCGCGATTGGATCCAAAAAGGGAACCACCAAGAATTGCTCAAAAATATTTACACGTCATTCACGCTGAGCAAGTTGTCGGTAAAGGGCGATTTGCCATTGACGTATTTTCAAGGCAAAGACCGATCTCAGATTTTACTTCATTATATCGATCCGATGGGGAAAACCGTGTTCCCATTGTTGCAGGATTATTTTAGAGATCGGATTGTTCGCGTTGGATACCAAGTGTTTTTAAGTGAACGTCAAACTGTTGAAAGGATGGGTTATTTGAGTGGTGTTGAACGACATTTGCTTCGTCCACAAGTACCACCGTTTAGTATAAGCGACAAGCCTGAACAGCTATATGGAAACATTGAAATTGCTGTGCATTATGCCGATGATCGGCCACTATATTTAAGCATTGTTGCAGAAAAACTAAATGAACAAACCCACAATAAGCAATACCCTTTCGATGAATTGGCGGAGATCCTTTTTATCTGATCGCCTGTTTTGGGTATTTCTGCTAATTGGAAGTTTTCAAGTTTCAGCACAGCCCTTTATTCCAGGTTATATATTAAGTCTTGAGGGAAAAGCGGAGATTAAAATTCCAGATGGCGACTGTTATTCGCTCTTTCAAAACTGGAACACAGATGAAGTTGAATTGCCTGATTTGTCTGACGGAATTCCCGATGATTCGCTTTTAGCAACCAGTTGGGAATATGATCAGTTGCTGGGCATGGAAACCAACCAACCATTCAACACATTTTTGCCTGGGTTTGGAAAATCAAGCGCCCTGTTTAATCCAAGTATTTTTGCAAATCTTCTTTGGTTCGACCCGTCATACAAACCTTCAGCCCGCTGGGATACAACATATTACACAACCACAAGCTATTCATGCAATGGAGGTATGTGGATGTACAACCATTGCAACGCCATTCATTACAACGATAAGAACGTTCCCGATTCGATGATCAATTTTCGAATGGTTAATATCGAAGATAAGCAGAAGTTTATCCCTGAAGCGGGATTCAGCATGAAGAGCAACAAGAAGGGTTTGGTTGAAAGAATCAGGGTTTCGGACTTTTTGCCTGACGACGATAAGTATGTTTCCTATTTCGCAGGCAGAATCGATTTCGAGTACAACCGAAAAGGGAAGCTTATTCGAATAGTCTCCTCCAACACACCAGAACCTCCGAAAATTGAGCCCGATTGGATGTTAAGCCAGATGCGAAAAGTGCATCAAGATCCACTTCAAAATGTGGCTTTCGATTCGCTCAACCTTTCTTTAAAATCAGATAATCGGAGAGACGGAATTACGAGTTGGATGGAGTTTATTTACGAGGACGATCGCTTTGTCGAAGGCTGGAGTTTCACCGATATGTATTCTCAAGTTTATAGCGTGAAAGCCGAATACACCAACAATTTGCTTTCGAAGTTTACCACTTTCAGCACTCCAATCAATTTCACGAAAAGCCATTTCAGCTACAATAGCCAGAATAAGCTAAAAGGAATCACGGTGGAGTCGCAGTTTGGTGACGCCCATGACCTCACAAATTACAACCCTGTGGATGCCCAGTTCGTGTACAACCAAAAGGGGGAGTTGTGTGGGTTTCAAAGTAAGGCCTCTGTAACCCTGGATTAAAATCCAGGGATGCGGGGAATAACCTCGATTTCATGCCAACTCTTGCTCTTCCAAAGCTTTAGAGAGGCTTTACTGTGTAACCAGCTTTTCTCAACAAACTAATCACTCCTTCATTTCCACCCAAATGCCCAGCGCCAACAGCGAAAAGTGTAGCCTTTTCGGGCATGATGGTTTGCATTTGTTTCACCCAATTTTTATTGCGGTTGGTGAGGAGCAATTCGAGGTATTTATCTAAACCATATTCTGGATCTGCCATCATTTTTTGCATTTCGACCAAATTAGCCGAACGGTAAACAGCCAACATTTCGTCGGTTTCTTTTTTGAATTTATCTGTTTCGGTGATGTAACTATACAGCATATCGGCTTGCACTTGATACGGGATCTTGTCGAATACTTCCATTTGATCGCTTACCTTTTCTAATCCAATCACTTCCTTTTTGGCTTCACCTGCAAGTGCAGATAAGGTGGTTTCTGGCGATCCTGGGTTACATCCCAAAACCGATGGATATAAAACACTGGAGGCAACCATCGGCTTGAGACCCGAAAGCAACTTTAACGAAATACCAGTTGTTGCCGTGAAAAGGCTATCGGCGAGCTTGAACTTGGTTGCGCCCAGCAAGTCTTCGAGCATTTTGCCATCCTTCATGCCTGCAAGCGTTTGCATTTCGATCATCATGTTTGGATCGTCGAAATCCAACTCAAGGGCTAACTGATCACACGATTTCAATTTTTCTGCTGCTGCATTGGCAATACCTAAATCGCTTTCGCACAGCAAGTGAAAGGTCCCGAAGAGATAACTTGGTTTTTTGAGATTTTTACCTGTAACTTCCCACAACAGTGTGTTTTCAGGATTCGATTGAGCCGAAATGTTGAGCCATCCTCCGAAGGAGAAAACAAGCAACAGACTAATAAATTTCATTTTCATGATTTCTTTTGTTTTTGGGTGATCAGTATCGAGGAAATTAAAAACATTACAAGAAAGTTAATTTTTTGCGACAAGCTTCAGAATTTGTTGCCAATTCATGACCTAGATCACACATCAATGCACGCTGAATTGTTTAATTTCGCAAATTGTACATGAAGAAAAACGCTCCTTCTTTCGATCAAATCTATATGAATCTGGCTTCTAACCTAGCACTTCGGTCGCATTGTGTGAAGCAACAGGTTGGTGCAGTGCTCGCAAAAGATACCCGAATTGTTTCGTTGGGTTATAACGGACCGCCAGCAGGAACGCACAATTGCGATGAAGAGTGGCCCGAAACAGGATGCGCCCGCGATCGAAAAGGCAGTTGTTATTTAGCATTGCATGCAGAAGCAAACGCTATTCTGTATGCCGCCAAAAATAAAGTCGACCTCGAAGGAAGTACCTTGTATGTGACTTTGTCGCCATGTTTGCCTTGTGCCCGAATTATCCTTTCTGCAGGAATTAAAAAGGTACATTTTCTCAATTCCTATGCTGCATACAAAGGAATTGATGTAGATGAAGGCGTTGAATTCTTGCGCAAATTTGGAGTACAGGTCGAAAGACTTGAAAATCTCCCTCAAGATGCTGTACATTCATAACAAAATAGTCAATTGATCGTTCTTAAGGATCAATTCAACAAATGGAACCAAACCCTCTCCGTAAGCTGCTCTTCCCATTATTCTTAGGCTTAGCTACGGCTTTCGGTATCGCCATTGGTTATTTTTTGCCAGGAAATTCTACCGTGCAAGCCAACCATCAGTCGGTTTCGAACAACAACAAAATGCAGGATGTGATGCAATACATCCTCAACGAGTATGTAGATACCTTAAATCAGAAGACGTTTCAGGACGAGGCAATTACCGCCATGTTGAGCAAGCTCGATCCGCACTCTTCCTACATTCCTGCCTCAGAATTAGACCAAGTAACAGAACAGTTAGAAGGCAATTTCGATGGAATAGGCGTGGAGTTTAACATCCAGCGCGATACGATCATGGTAGTAGCTGCCATAACCGGAGGTCCATCAGAAGCACTCGGCATTCAAAGTGGCGACCGCATCGTGAAGATTGAAGGGAAAACAGTTGCTGGAAAGAAAATCACCAACGAAGATGTAATCAAGCAGCTCCGCGGAAAGAGTGGCACCAAAGTAAAAGTGAGCATTTTCCGTCCCGGACAAAAAAGTTTGCGCGATTTCACCATCACCCGTGGTAAAATTCCGATATACTCCTTGGATGCTTCGGTGATGCTCGATCAGCAAACGGGATACATCAAGATTTCAAGATTTGCCGCCACAACCTACAACGAATACCTCAAGGCTTTCGAAGAATTGCGTGTGAAAGGCATGAAGAAACTCATCCTTGATCTTCGCGATAACCCAGGTGGATACCTCAATGCAGCAGTTGATCTTTCAGACGAATTTCTCCCAAGGGGAAAGAAAATCGTGTACACACAAGGTCAAGCTCGCCCAAAAGAAGACTACACTGCAACAGCAAAAGGAGGCTTCGAAACTGGCGATTTGGTTGTATTGATCGATGAAGGTTCTGCTTCTGCATCAGAAATTGTTTCAGGTGCTATCCAAGACAACGACCGCGGTTGGGTAGTTGGAAGAAGATCGTTCGGAAAGGGCCTCGTTCAAGAAGAAGTTCGTTTCGACGACGGATCGGCAATGCGTTTAACCATTGCTCGCTATTATACGCCTACCGGCAGATGCATTCAACGTCCTTACGACCAAGGCACTGATGAGTATTACCAAGAAATTACCGAACGCATGTCGGGCACATCGAAGAACAAAGACGCTGCCGACAAGAAGGATTCGTTGGCATACAAGACTTCTGCAGGCAGAACGGTTTATGGCGGCGGCGGCGTTACGCCAGATGTAACTATCGAAGCCGACACATCAGGCTATTCGGAATATTTGGCTAAAGTTGTTTCGAACGGATTGATCAATCGCTTCTCCTTCGAATATGTGGATGCACGCCGTAAAGAACTGAAAAGCCGTTACCCAAGTGCAGAGAATTTTGCTTCGCAGTTTCCTGTGAACGGTTTGCTGCCTGACTTCTATGCATTTGCCGCCAAAAACGGAGTGGCAAGCGATCCCAAAGGGCAAGCGGTGTCGTGGGGAATCATCAGCAATCAATTACAAGCCTTGATTGGCCGCGCACTTTACGGGAACAGTGGTTTTTATTTGTCACAAACCCGCAACGACGCTACAGTGAAAAAAGCCCTCGAACTGCTACGTTCAGGGAAACTCGTTTCGAGATCGCAACAAGCACCTATCAAACAAAAAAGCTAAAACTTAAACCAGCACCATGAGAAAGTTAACCTTACTCGTTCTTACGCTATTGATGGGCATTCTAACCAATGCACAAATTCAGAATCCAATCAAATGGCAGTATTCTCAAAAACAACTCGACGACTCAACTACTGAGCTCAAGTTTACTGCAGTGTTGGAAGAAAAATGGCATCTCTATTCTCAATTCACTCCTGATGGTGGACCAATGCCTACCGAATTTTCGTTCAATCTGCCTAAAACAGTCAAGCGGATCGGTAAAGTGGTAGAACCGAAATACGAGAAGAAATTTGAGGATGTTTTTGGTGTAGATGTTTACTCGTTTCCTCAATCGAAAGTCGTTTTCACCCACAAAGTGGTAAACACATCAAACAAAGAAGTTGAAATTTCTGGAGAAATCAACGGCATGACTTGCAAGGATGAAGCAGGCTGCATCCCGATGGATCCAACACCTTTCAAGTTTAAGCTCAAAGGCAAAACTAAATCAGGCGTAAAAACATCCGCCATCGATACCACCGAACAACAAGTTGTAGTAACCGACACCGCTCAAAACGCAGCTTCTGTTGCAGGAGATTGTAAAGATTTGGTGATCGAAGGTTTGGTGACTGAGGAAGAAAAAAAGGGCGAATCAGAATCTTATTGGTTTATCTTTTTGTTGGGCTTTGGTGGAGGTTTGGTAGCCTTGTTAACCCCTTGCGTGTTCCCAATGATTCCTTTAACAGTGAGTTTTTTCACCAAGAATTCTGGTACACGCAAAAAAGGGTTGTTCCTCGCGGTAACCTACGGATTGTCGATTGCAGCCATTTACACACTCATAGCCGTGCCGTTTATTGTGGCAAAAGTCCCACCAGATACACTCAATGAAATTGCCACCAGCGCTACTTTGAACATTGTGTTCTTTGTGATCTTCGTAGCATTTGCCATCTCGTTTTTCGGTTACTACGAAATTGCACTTCCATCATCCTTGGCCAACAAAGCCGATTCTGCTTCCAACATGGGCGGTTTGCTTGGTGTGTTCTTCATGGCGATTACTTTGGCTTTGGTGTCGTTTAGCTGCACCGGTCCGATATTAGGTTCTTTCCTCGCAGGTACACTTGCCACAAATCCAGATCCTTACAATATTCTATTTGTGATGCTTGGTTTCGGAACTGCTCTCGGACTTCCATTTGCACTATTTGCAGCCTTCCCAGCATGGTTGAATTCGCTCCCTAAATCCGGAGGATGGCTCAATTCGGTAAAAGTGGTGCTTGGTTTCTTGGAATTGGGCATGGCCTTGAAATTCCTTTCCAATGCAGATCTTGTTGAGCAGTGGGGAATCTTAAAGCGTGAAACATTCTTAGTGATTTGGACTTTACTCGCCCTCGGACTTGCTGCTTATTTGATGGGATTGATCAAATTTCCGCACGATAGCAAAATCAAGAAGTTTGGCCCAATTCGTATCGGCTTGGCCACTGTTTTTGCGGCATCAGGAATCTATTTTGCAACTGGTTTATTCGGTGCTAATCTCGAGCTGATTTCAGGTTTCCCACCTCCAATGTTCTACAGTTATTCTGCAAAAGAAGAAACCAAGGTAGAAGCAGAACACGACTTTTATGCTGCATTAGAACGTGCTAAAAAGGAAAACAAACCATTGTTGGTCGACTTTACGGGTTGGGCATGTGTGAATTGCCGCCGAATGGAAGAAGGTGTTTGGGTTGATCCCGAAGTGAAGAAAATCATGAGCGAAAAATATGTTCTCGTTTCGTTGTATGTTGACGAGAAGAAGGAGCTTCCAGCAGCTGAGCAGTTTACCTCTTGCCTTTCAGGAAAACGTGTGAAAACGGTTGGGAACAAATGGAGCAACTTGCAAATCGTGAATTTCAAATCGAATTCACAGCCGCAGTATGTTGTGCTATCGCCCGAAGGGAAACAATTGGTTAAACCTGTGGGCTACACCGATAAATCTACATACCTCACATTCCTCAAATCGGGGCTCGATGGTATGAAAGCTACGGTAGCATCCAATTAGAAATGACTTTTAATGAGGAACGATTTCTGTAAAGCGTTGAGCATGCACTTGAAATCGTTCCTCTTTTTTATTGCTGTAGTTTCTTCCACTTTGACTGTTCAAGCTCAAAGTGCTGCAGTGCGTTATTTTATCCCAATACATTTTAACCTAGGCGCTACGTTGGCCAATATTTCTTCCAGCGGAACGCCTAGAATAAATCAGAAAATCGGAACCGCCGTTTCACTGTCGTCTGGTTTGATGATCC
Organism: Chitinophaga pinensis; assembly: GCA_945883545.1. Lineage (GTDB taxonomy): Bacteria > Bacteroidota > Bacteroidia > M30B66 > M30B66 > CAMCXT01. Next base: position 105,450 of record CAMCXT010000001.1, read on the forward strand.
GCGTAAAAGACCGAGCAGGTTTGGCGCTTGAAGGTGGTGTCAATTACCAAGATTATACATTTACATTGGTTTCGCCCATAGCTGCAACTGAGTATTCGCTGGGCAAGTACGATTTCAAAGCTGCGATCCGTCCATTCGTGATTTTCCCGTTGAAGAACAATCCACATTCGAAATTGGCGCTCAACTTTACGACTGGCTTACAGTTTCATCATGCTGCTTCGATGGCAGAACCGAAGAGTTTTTTCTTCGTCAATGCCAACGTTCCCAACACCACCACACCTTTTATAGCACCTGAAATTGGGTTGGTAAAAACAGGTCGTCGCATGCATATCGACATTGGTGTTACTTATATGTACAATTTCTCGAATGTCGATTTACTCACCATCAAATTGAACAGCGGTAAATCGGAGGCGACAGCAACCACCAACTTAAACTATTTGGGTTTGGTGTTGAGGTTTAGTCCTGAAGTTTGGAGAAACCGAACCGTGAAACCTAAAATAATTAAGCCTGAACGGCGGAAGGAGAGCCGCAGCAAACCTGAAATCGTGCGTTCCGAAAATGAGCAGAACACCACCGTGGAAGCGAAGTTGAAGGCCGATCGACAACAGGTGAAGTTAGACTTGAAACAAGAAAAGTTAATTGTTGAAGTGTGGGACAATTCTAATATCGATGGAGATTCAATTTCTGTTTATTTCAATGGAGAGCCGATTTTGCTTTCGCATGGATTAACCGCACAAAAGGAACGCATCGAACTCACCTTAAAGCTAGGCGAGAACACTCTGCTGGTAGAAGCACTTAATGAAGGATCGATTAGTCCGAACACTGCTGCATTCATGTTGCGCAACGGACGGCAGAAATATCCAGTGAACACCATCACAAGTAAGCGCCAAAACGAGCGGATTATACTCAACTACACACCTTAGCGTAGATTTTAGATTAGGGCTGAAGATTAAAAAGTCTGACAAATCGGGAATCGCATTCCCAATTTGTCAGACTTTTGATTTAAATTCGCACCATGATTGAAAGAACCTTAACGAGAATCATTGAGGAAAAATCGAGACTTTTTCCGATAGTCTCAATTACGGGTCCAAGGCAAAGTGGAAAAACGACCTTGAGTAAACTCACTTTTCCTGATTACGCGTATTACAATCTTGAGGCTCCGGATACCTTCGAAAAACTTACGAATGACCCACGCACATTTTTATTGGGTAAAAAGGGAATTATACTCGATGAAATTCAGAAAGCGCCGGAGCTATTCTCTTTTATTCAGGTAATAAGTGATGAACAGAACGTTCCTGGTCAATTCATTCTTTCAGGCCCTCAAAACTTTCTCCTGCAGAGTAAGATTAATCAAACACTCGCTGGAAGGGTTTACAATGCCTCTCTTCTTCCACCTGATTTATCGGAGAGTATTGCGTCGATGGCTGCATGTGAAGATCCCAACAAACAAATTTTTCAAGGCTTTTATCCAAGAGTTCTTTCACAAGGAATTCCACCAACTGATTATTATCCGAGCTATATTCAAACCTATGTTGAACGAGATGTTCGTGATGTATTACGCATTGGGAACCTTGCACAATTTCAGCGATTTATGAAAGTTTTAGCAGGAAGAGCAGGCAAATTGCTCAATCTTACTGCAATTGGTAACGAAGTGGGAATAGACCATAAAACGGTGAGTGCCTGGCTGTCTATTTTGGAAGCGAGCTACCTAGTATTTTTCTTGCAACCGTATGAGCGGAATTACAATAAGAGAGTGGTAAAGACACCAAAACTTTATTTTTACGATACGGGATTGCTATGCAGCTTACTCGGCATTGAAACTCCTGAGTCGGTTAGTCAACATTGGGCAAAGGGCGAACTGTTTGAGAACTTAATTATTGCAAATATTCAGAAGCGTTTTCTTCATTCAGGAAGGAAAGTGCAACTCTACTTTTGGCGCGATCAAGCTGGTCATGAAGTTGATTGCATTTATGAAACCAATGGGATTCCAACAGCTATTGAGATAAAATCTTCAGCCACATTTCGGCAAGATTTTCTCAAAGGATTGAAATACTTCCAAGCACTTCCAGATCAAAATTTAGAGCGCTTAAAGTTGATCTATGCTGGAAATGAAAACTGGATTGATATGAAAACCGGGTGTGAAATTCAATCTTGGTTGAGTCATTAATTACACTATGAATTACTTATTACAATCGGTTAACGTTCCTGGATTATTTTTGAAATTGTAATAGGAATTAAAAATCACATGTATAAAGGATTTTAGATTGCAAATTCAGCCTTTGCGCGTAAATAGTTCAGTAAGATTCGCCTATTTTTATTGTCTTAGAGATAATTGCAATTCAATTGAAAAAGGACAAAGCAGGATGCTTCACATTTTACTTTATCATCTTTATGATAGTGGCAGTGTTCTTTGGCGTGAAGAACTGTTCAACACCAACTTCTAATTCTTCGGGTACTTACATCAAGCCCACCATCACACGCAGTGGAAAATTCCGAAAAGGGCATTTTCGGAAGTCACAAAGTACCGACCCAAATGCATTGCGAAATCGAATGCGATCGAAGCAGTATTATCAGCGAAAAGGAAAGTTTACGAGGCGAAAGAAGTCGAAGGAATAGCAAATAATGCCGCCAAAATTTATTGACAACTTATTTTATTTACAGTAAATAATTTGCAAGTGATGATATGATTTTTTGAAAGCTATAATTTCATTTAGAATTAAGTATCAAGGTTAGAATAGAAAAATACTGTTTATAGATTATTTCATGATTAAAAATTACTGAGATAGAATTAGCATTTTATTACTCGATGCATTTTTTATTTTTATTCTTGTGATGAATTAAATCATTGAACCTTAATTGTTGAATTAATTATTATTGAAATGCATTCAGGAATTCAGATATGGCAAGCATGGCTAGATAAACAAGACAAATCGATTTATCCAGATTTGCTTTTTATTGCTGATTTAATTTTGAATTCTGATGCCAAGCTTTATTGTAAAATGAGTTATGGCGCTCCATTTATTTACCGTTATGGACCGATTGGATATTTCACAGTAGATAAAAAATTAGGAATTTATTTCGCATTTTATTGGGGCAAACTGCTGGTTCCATTCGATGAATCGGGGATTTTCCACCACGACGATCGTAAAATGGTAAAGCTGGTGATGCTGAAGAATCGAATGTCTGACGAAGATTTTCTTGGATCATTTCTTCAACTCCTCGAAAAAGCTTTAGTGATTGATGGGGAGAAGTATGGGAAGTAGTAATTATGATGTTGTTTGATTTAAACCTACATGAATAATTTACCTGAAAACTCCCGGCAGCGATTGAAGCGGATAGCCCGCAGGTTGCTAAGTGAAACGAAGTGGAACAAAGCAACCGAGGACTAGTAGCGAAAAGCGCGGCGCCGCTCGCAAAGTAGGACTAGGATCGCAAAAGTATATGCGGCGGCCGGCACGACCAGATTTTTACAAGTTTTTATGAGGCTGAAGTGCCTTGTTAATCAGCTGTATACGTGAACAATTTAAGCCATTCATCGTTGATGGTTTATCTTTCATCGTTTATCTTTCATCGTTTATCGTAAATCGTTGAGGTCAAAACCTGCATCGCGAGAAACATTTCAACTATCTTTGCCACCGCAATGAAAAACATCCGCAATTTCTGCATTATCGCACACATCGACCACGGGAAATCAACCCTTGCCGATCGATTGCTCGAATATACAAACACCATTACCAAACGCGAATCTCAGGCGCAAGTGCTTGATGATATGGATCTTGAGCGTGAGCGTGGGATTACGATTAAAAGTAAGGCCATCAAAATGGAGTACGAACTCAATGGGGAAAAATATATCCTCAATTTGATCGATACGCCAGGTCACGTGGATTTTTCGTACGAAGTTTCGCGTTCAATTGCGGCTTGTGAAGGTGCTCTTTTGATTGTAGATGCGGCACAAGGCATTCAAGCACAAACGATTTCTAATCTTTATCTTGCTTTAGAGCACGATTTGGAAATCATTCCGATCCTCAATAAAATGGACCTTCCGGGCGCAATGCCTGAAGAAGTGAAGGATCAAATTGTGGATATGATTGGCTGCAAACGCGAAGAAATTATCCCTGCTTCTGGAAAAACTGGAATGGGCGTTTATGAAATTCTTCAAGCCATTATCGATAGAATTCCAGCGCCAAAAGGTGATCCTGAAGCGCCACTTCAAGCACTGATTTTCGATTCTGTTTTTAACTCTTTCAGAGGGATTTATGCCTATTTCAGAGTATTAAATGGTTCGATTAAAAAAGGTGATAAGGTAAAATTCATGGCAACGGGAAGCACCTATTTTGCTGATGAAATTGGCTTGTTGCGCTTAAAACCTGAAGCCAGAGATGAAGTTAAAACCGGCGATGTTGGTTATTTAATTTCTGGTATTAAAGAAGCACGCGAGGTAAAAGTAGGGGATACGATTACCCATGTTGACCGTCCGTGTACCGAGCAAATTAAAGGGTTCGAAGATGTGAAACCAATGGTATTTGCTGGGATTTTTCCGGTTGATACGGAAGATTATGAAGAGCTTCGCTATTCGATGGAGAAGCTTCAATTGAATGATGCTTCATTGACTTTCGAACCTGAATCATCTGCCGCGCTGGGCTTCGGTTTCAGATGTGGATTCTTGGGGATGTTGCACATGGAAATCATCCAAGAGCGCCTCGAACGTGAGTTCAACATGACGGTGCTCACAACGGTTCCCAACGTGTCGTATCATGCTTATTTAACCAACGGGGAAGATTTGGTGGTGAACAATCCTACCGATTTGCCCGATCCAAGCAAATTAGACCGCATCGAAGAACCGTTCATTCGTGCACAAGTAATTACGAAGGCTGAATACACAGGTTCGATCATGACTTTGTGCATCCAAAAACGTGGAATGTTGGTGAATCAAAATTACCTCACCACCGACCGTGTTGAGTTGATTTTTGAAATGCCAATGGGTGAAATTGTATTCGATTTCTACGACAAATTGAAGTCGCTTTCGCGCGGATATGCATCATTCGATTATCATCCAATTGATTACCGCGAATCGAAATTGATCAAGCTCGATTTGATGCTCAATGGCGAACCAGTGGATGCACTTTCATCTTTGATTCACCGCGACAATGCTTACGATTTCGGTAAGAAGATCTGCGAAAAATTAAAAGAATTATTGCCTCGTCAACAGTTCGAAATCGCGATCCAAGCTTCAATCGGCGCCAAAGTAATTGCCCGTGAAACGGTGAAGGCAATGCGAAAAGATGTAACCGCCAAGTGTTACGGTGGAGATATTTCTCGTAAACGTAAGCTCCTCGAAAAGCAAAAAGAAGGTAAGAAGCGTATGCGCCAAGTTGGATCTGTAGAGATTCCACAATCGGCGTTTATGGCGGTGTTGAAGCTTGACTAGTCTTGAGTACTAAGTACTGAGTCTAAAGTCTTGAGTTCGCTTTTCGGAAAACTATAAAGTTTATTCATACTACCAGCATCCTCGGACTTTAGTCCGGGGTTTTAGAGCCCTAAGATGCTGCATCAGATTACTTGTGTACCCACGGACTGAAGTCCGTGGGTGCGAGGTGCACCTTAGTCTTCAGTACTTAGTCTTGAGTTCGTTTTTCGGAACACTATAAAGGTTGTTGAAGCTATCAGCATCCTCGGACTTAAGTCCGGGGTTAAATTCTCAAAGCGCTCTTTACATTCCCAAAGCTCTCGCCACCAAAGCTTTCTGCTCCACAGCATGACGCTTAGAACTTCCAGTTGCTGGTGAACCACTTTCAGCGCGAGCAACAACTTCAAGATTGGTTAAATGACGAAGCTTGCGCAACAAGTACATCCAAGCGCCCATGTTTTCTGGTTCTTCTTGTGCCCAAACAAACTGCTTTGCTTTGTTGTATTTCTTCAATACAGCTTCAAACTGCTGTATCGGGAATGGATACAATTGTTCGATTCTCACCAAGGCAACATGTTTTAAATTGCCAGCATCGCGTTGTTCCAACAATTCATAATAGAGCTTTCCAGTGCAGAATACAACGCGTTTTACATCGGCTGCTTTTACGGTTGTATCGTCGATTAATTCCTCGAAAGTTCCACTTGTAAATGCCTTTAATTCGCTCACACATTTCGGATGACGAAGTAGGCTTTTTGGCGACATCACTACCAATGGCTTCCTAAATGGAAGTGCCAATTGACGGCGAATCAAATGGAAATAATTGGCAGGAGTCGTAACATTTACAACAAACATATTCAATTCAGCACAGAGGGTTAAGAAGCGCTCCAAGCGTGCCGAAGAGTGTTCTGCACCTTGTCCTTCGTAACCGTGAGGCAACAACATCACCAATCCACTTTGGCTTCTCCATTTGTCTTCGGCCGAAGAGATAAATTGGTCGATCATGATTTGCGCCCCATTGTTGAAGTCGCCAAATTGTGCTTCCCAAATAGTTAATGCTTCTGGCGTTGCAAGTGAATAACCGTAATCGAAGCCCAATACGGCATATTCACTCAGAAGCGAATTGTAAATATTGAAACGAGCTTGGTTTTTACTGAGGTTGCTCAATGGAACGTATTCTTCCTCCGAATCTTCAATTTTCAAAACTGCATGACGGTGCGAAAAAGTTCCACGTTCCACATCCTGCCCTGAAAATCTCACTGGATGCCCTTCTTGAAGCAATGAACCATAAGCAAGCATTTCGCCCATTCCCCAGTCGAGTAGGCCGGTTTTCTCGACCATGTCTTTTCTGTCTTGAAGCACTTTCTCCATTTTTTTGAAGAATTTCATGCCCTCTGGAACGGTGTAAATCACTTTTGCAATTTCCTTTAATTGCTTTTCCGATACCCCAGTTTTAGGCGATTTAAGAAAATCTTCCTCGGTTGAAGGACGGTATTTTTTCCAAATAGCTTCTAGGAAATTGCTAATTACATTTTTCTCGGTTTTACGAGCCAATTCTAAAGCCAAATCAAGCTTTGCGCGTAATTCTGAATCAAATTGATTTGCTTCTTCTTGGGTGAGATTTCCTTCAGCAAGCAATCTTTCCAAATAAATCTGACGAGGATTCTGATGCTTTGCAATTGCCTTGTAAAGAATTGGTTGCGTGAAGCGTGGTTCATCGCCTTCGTTGTGACCATATTTGCGGTAACCGAGCAAGTCGATAAACACATCTCCGTGAAATTTCTGACGGAATTCCATCGCCATATCCACTGCGAAAACAACTGCTTCAACATCATCTGCATTTACGTGAAATACCGGACTTAAGGTAACTTTCGCTACATCGGTGCAATAAATGGATGAACGTGCATCGGTGTAATTCGTGGTGAATCCAACTTGGTTGTTTACGGCAATATGGATGCTTCCACCTGTTTTATACCCATCAAGCTTCGCCATCTGGACTGTCTCATAAACAACACCTTGACCTGCAATTGCTGCATCACCATGGATAATGATCGGAGCAATCTTATCCAGGTTGTTGTCGTGTTCTTCCTCCGCGAAAGCGCGAGCAATCCCTTCCACAACAGGCCCAACAGCTTCAAGATGCGATGGGTTTGGAGCCAATGTCATGCGCACATCAGCACCTCCGCGGGTTTTAACATTGGTAGAATATCCAAGATGGTATTTTACATCACCAGAAAACTCCTCATCATCATAGTCTTTCCCTTCAAATTCGGTGAAAATGCTTTTGCAATCTTTTTTGAAGATGTTTGCCAAAACAGATAGGCGGCCTCTATGTGCCATTCCCATTACGAATTCACGGATACCTAAGTCGGCACCACGTTCGATTACATGGTCAAGAGCAGCAATTAAAGCCTCGCAACCTTCGAGTGAGAAACGTTTTTGACCAACGAACTTTTTGTCTAAGAAACTCTCAAACCCTACAGCATCGTTCAGTCTTTGGAAGATGGCCTTTTTTTCTTCTTTCGAATATTCGGTTCTTCCGCGGCTGCCTTCCATCTTCTTCTGCATCCATTCTACCACTTCGGTGTTACGGATGTACATGTATTCGACACCAATGCTCTGGCAATAAGTGTCTTCGAGATGTTTGATTATGGCACTCAGCTTGGCTGGACCAATGCCGATCAATGCGCCAGCTTGATACACTGTTTCAAGGTCGGCAGAAGCAAGACCGAAATTTTGAATTTCAAGCGTTGGCGTATATTTCCTTCTTTCGCGAACTGGATTTGTTCTTGTAAACAAGTGTCCACGTGAACGATAACCGTTGATCAAGTTAATGACCTTGAATTCGCGTGATACATTTTCAGGAATCTCACCATTCCCCGACAGAGGCTTTTGCGGATAGTTTTTGGTGGCGAAATCTACACCTTCGAAAAACGAGGCCCAGCTGCTGTCTACAGAGGCTGGATTTTCCTGAAATTGTTGGTATAGATTGTCTAAAGTGGCAGGGTCGGAGGCGGCGAGGTAGCTGAATGTGTCCATTCTAAGATTAAAAATGAAGGCAAAAGTAAGGTAAAACAGATTGCTGTCAGTGCCGAATCTGCTGATTTGCGACAGTTAATTGTGAATTATTTTATCTGCTCAACCTTGAGCAAATTGTTTCCTAAGAACAACCTTTTGTAGTTCTCTTTTGATCACGAGTTCAGCAACTAAAATAGGGTCAATTCCAGGAGTCGGCATTCCATCCTTTAGCTGTTTTTCTGAAACATCTACACGGTAAAGTAGATTAAACATGGCTGTTGCACCGGCTCGCATGAATGCGTCGGAGATGATTTGAGCCAATTCAGCAAACAAATAACGCTTATTAAGTAAGAGTTTTATTGGAATGCCAGCAGATTCGAAGTCTTTTCTGATTTGCAGAATCAGATTTCGAAGTAAATCTTTTTGACTAAGAAATTCGGTATCTACCAGATTGATTGGTTCATTCAAGGCTGGAAGCCTCAACGGAGAATCCGAATCATGCATAAAATGACTTACTTCAGATTGAATTTGTAGGTTCCCATGATTTTACCGTCAAGGTAAACCTCAGAAATGTAAAGACCTGCTTTCAGTTCATCCGTTTGGTCCCAATCGAAAACGATTTCAGCACGATCGTTAGTGTATTCTAAAGTTTTGCGTGCAGTAAATTCGGTGTTTCTACCGTCTTCTTTGGTAAAGTTTCCAGAACCATTATTTGCATCGGTAAGCACGTAACCATCTGGTTTGATGATGCGCATCACAACATCTCTGTTGCCTGGTTTTGCCACTTTGTTTTCTGCAACAACGAATACAGTGCTGATTCTACTTACCCTTTTCGCTTTTTCGGTCTCCTCCATTTTCCCTTTTCCTTTTTCGCGGAGGGTTTTCACCGTTAAATTCTCTGCTTTTAAAACAGATGCCAATTCAACCTTTTCGCTCAATTGTTTGGTGGTTTGATTGAGTTCTGAAACGGTTTGGGTTAGATTAACATTTTCGAATCTTAGTTCCTTATTTTCTTTAATGAGTTGCTCAATTTGAACGCGGTATTGATCACGAATGGCTTTTAACTCTTCCATTTGACGGCGAATCAAAGGAATGTCTTTGTTCTCCTTAATAAGCTGATCAATTTTGCGTTTTTGCTTTTCGATATCTGTGTTTGCCTTCTCTAGAAGACTATCGAGTTGAATATTTTTTCCTTTGAACTGATCCAATTCGAAGGTCATGGCTTGGTAATCGTCTTCAATGCTCTTTTTTACATCCGACAAAGAATCTACTTCTGCATCTCGTTGAGCTACAGTTCCTTCAGCGTCGGTTGTACGGGTAAAAAGGTAAATATTTGTGGCTACAGATAAAAACAAAAGCAGACCAAGTAAATAAATGATCTTCTTGTTATTCCCTGATTGTTGGTTGTTGGTTTCCATAGAATAGGGTAGATTTTCTAACATTGCGAAATTAGAAAAATTTGCAAGTAGTTAATCCCCTTAATTTTCAAATTTACAAAACAATAATTTCCGAATCATTACATCATTCCGAACAAATAATACAACATTGATAGGGAGTGAATTTCAATCGAGAATGAAAGGGAATCGATCAATTGTATTCAAAACCAACTTTTTATACCAATAAATACAATAGGGCCAAAAGCAATAATTTATGGAAGCCTTATTTTAAATTGTATTTATTTTGATATTTATTGTATAGTTGTTTCTGATGGTTATCTAGGTCCAGTTTAACACCTCCGATGTATGCTGATGTAACAGCTGCTGTGCGCATATCAAGTGCATCTCCACGGGAAACGAAAAAATCGGCAGATTTCGAAAGTTCAAGACTCCCTGTTGATTGATCGATGCCGAGAGCCTGAGCCGGATTTAAAGTGATCATTTTAAGTGCATCTTCCTTTTGAACCCCATATGCAGCAGCTGTTCCTGCAACAAATCCTAGATTTCGGGTTCCCATCGCTTCCATATCGCCATCGTAGCTTAAAATTACTTTGATGCCTGAATCTGCGAGCACTGCTGGAAGTCGAAATGGCCAGTCGGTTGCCTGATCTTGGTAATCTGGAAGGCGATGAATTCTCGGAAGAACTACTGGAATGTTCGATTTTCTTAGCAACCCAGCTACTTTATAACTTTCGATTCCTCCAATCAGCACTCTTTTTTGAACGCCTGTTTTTTCTGTCATTTGAACGGCATCAACGATGTCTTTCGTTTGATTGCAATGCAAATACAACACCTTGCCACCATTGAAAAGGCCGCGCATAGCTTCGAACCGAAGATTTTTTTCTGTAGGATTGGGATTGTTGTTGTAGGCTTTGGCTTCCTCAAAAAACGCAATAATTTCTTGCTGTTTTTGAATTGTTTTCGTCGATTTTACTGTGTCAGCATCTGGTCTTTTCTGAGGATATTCTGGCCAATGGAGATGAATTCCATCATCCACCTTTACAATTGCATCTTCCCAATTCCAGCCATCGAGATGAAATACTGATGAAGCACCAGAAATGGTTCCTTTTTGTGGTGTGGCTTGCACAGTAAGAACTCCATTCGATCGAACAGTAGGAATGATTTTCGAGTCGGTATTAAAGGCTGGCATTGCTCGAACATGAGGATTTAAATCGCCTGTTTCTGCATAATCTAAAGTTGCTCGAACGGCATCAATTTCCCTTAATCCAATAGATGAATTCATGGCAATAAATCCCGGATAAACATGCTGATTTTGCAAATCAATGATTTCAGCGTATGCCGATTTATCAATTTTAATCAAACTTCCATCGGCAACTAAATCAATCTTACCAGATCGAATGCCTAAAACACCATTTTGATAAACCTTACCATTTCCACAATGAATGATTGCATTTGTAAACAATGTGCTTGTTGACTGAGCATTGCCAAGCAATTGAATGCAAAAAACAATGATAAAGGAAAGTAATTTCATCAGATTATTCTGTTTCAAATTCATGGTAAAGATCGTCGCAGGTGTAATAATGTTTATTGCCAATTTTAGGCTTTCTCAGCGGTTTTCCACTAAGTTTTTCTTTCTGCATTTTTTGAATAATTCGAAGTCTATCGGTTCGATTTAATTCTTGCAATTTTTTATCTTCTTCTATGTCAAAGTAGCGTTTGCCCTCAACAAATGTTTGTTCCACTTTGGCATAAACCGACAATGGATTGTCGCTCCAAATAACCACATCGGCATCTTTACCCGGCTTCAAACTTCCTGTTCTATGGTCTATCTTCAGCATTTTAGCAGGATTTAAAGTCACAAACTTCAGCGCCTCCTCTTCTGTAACACCTCCATATAATATTGCTTTTGCGGCTTCTTGATTTAATCTTCGACCCATTTCTGCATCATCCGAATTGAAACCTGTAACAACTCCTATTTTATTTAAAAGTGCACCGTTGTATGGAATGGCATCATTTACCTCCCATTTGTAAGCCCACCAATCGGAGAATGTAGAAGCATTTGCTCCGTGCGCCTTCAGTTTATCAGCAACTTTATATCCCTCCAAAATATGTGTAAATGTATTAACCTTGAAATTCATACTATCTGCAACATGCATCAACATATTTATTTCCGATTGAACATAGCTATGGCAGGTGATATTTCTTTGTCCATCAAGAATTTCAGAAATAGCTTCAAGTTCTAAATCGCGGACTGGTTCGGCTTTATTTTTCTTTTCTTTTTCACTATAACTCTTCCACAATTCTCTTGCTGTTTTATATTCTTTAGCACGCTGAAATGCATCATAAAATACCTGCTCTACACCCATTCTGGTTTGCGGAAATCGAACGGTTTTCTGACTTCCCCAATTGCTTTGTTTAACATTTTCCCCCAAAGCAAATTTGATATGTTTCGGAGCATTAGAAATCAATAAATTATTTCCAAACTCACCCCACTTGAATTTAATTATAGCCGATTGTCCACCTATTGGATTCGATGATCCGTGCAATAATTGGGCTGTGGTAACGCCGCCTGAAAGCTGTCGATACATATCAACGTCTGTTGCGTCTAAAGCATCTCCCATGCGCACTTCAGCAGTATTGTTTTGTGTACCTTCATTTACACCTCTGCTTAAAGCAATGTGAGAATGTTCGTCTATAATACCTGGTGTAACATGTTTTCCAGTCCCATCAATAATTTTCAGCTTATTAGGATCGGCAATTCTTGTTCTTAACTCACTTTCATTTCCCAACGCAACAATTTTCCCGTTCTCAATCAGTAAGGATCCAGAACGAATTCCATCGGTTTCATTGGTCCAGATTGTAGCATTGGAGATGATTAATGTTTCTTCTTTTGGTTTTTGGTTATAACCGAAGCCGGTAAATGGGTAGCGTAAATTAAGTGAATCGGCATGCAAAACGAGCAATTGTTCATCTTTGATTGTGTCTATTGGAAGGTCACCGATGCGCTTAATTTCCCAATTTATGATATTTCCATTTTCTCTGACTCCTGACCCGCTCATTGATTTATCTCTATTCAATATTCCTCGCAATTGCATGGTTTCAGGCTCACTTTTGTTTACCTTGATTTGAACATTAAATCCTGAAATTGAAACTTTCCCTTTAAATTTAATATCCCCCATTTTTCCTTCCAATTCGGGTGCTGAAGATTTTCCTTTGATGGTTATTTTCAAACTATCTTGCGCAATTATCCCCTCATAAACTCCAGATATATCTTGGTTTAAAGCAGCATCAAATTGAAGTCTTTGCCCATTCGCCCAATTTTCAAGTATGCGATTTTGTGGATGCAACAAAGTGTCGGAACAAACAATAAATGAGGCATCATAATTAACATTGATGGTTCCAGTGCGGTTTGAAACGCCGAGTATTTCAGCAGGAACCGATGTTAGAGCTTTTAAAATTTCAGATGATGGCAAGCCTGCCGCATGGGCCTTCCTTAATTGCGTAAACAGATTTTCTTCATCTGTAATACCAGATGCCGAAATAGCAAATGGAATTCCTTTTTTGAATAAATAGGCCGGATTAGCTGGGGCCGCCTCCCAATGCAACAAGGTGGAAAGTGAAACCTTTTCTTCTACTTCTGCATCACTTAAATCTAATGCATTAGGGAAATTAATTGGAATACAGAGTTTTGCTCCAGATTTTTTAATTTCATCGGCAATTAAATATTCATCACCATTTCCTTCTATGAGTAAATTCAATTTAAACTCATCAGCGATCTCTATAGATTTTAAGACATCTTGCCAGTGTTGTGTTTCGAACAATGCTGGCAGATCTCTGCTTTTATTCCACGATTCATAAGATTCATTATAATAATTTTCGCTTTTATTTTTTTTGTACCAATCTGCATCAATAATTGATTGCCGTAAAAGTGCAACACCGCCCGCAAAAGAATTTGGATATTCTTGCGATGAATTTCCCTTTTGAAAAGACAGTCCAGTGATTCCATCATTTTTAAGAATTAGCTCAGCTTCAGGTTTATCAGCCAAGCTTACAACGCAGCCACTTCCACGTATAATGCCATCCTTGTTAATGCTGCATACAGTCGAAAACCCCATTTTTCGAAATGCCAATGCATCTGAAGCTTTGTGCCTAAATTGATCAATTGCACGATACTCAGGGTGGATAGCCATATTCCAAGAAATTGCTCCCGGATCAGGCCTTTCCATCAATTGTAAACCGCGGTTGCTCTCTTTGCTTGATGAAAGTCCATAATTAGTAGAAACATCAATAAAGGCTGGATAAATATGTTTTGATGGATAATGAACAACAACGGCATCTTTTGGGATTTTGAGGTCCTTGCCAACACCGATGACTTTCCCATTTTTAACCAATAAAATGGCATCGGAGATAACTTCTGTTGCACTTTTGTGCACTGTGGTTCCGGTAATGGCATAGATTGTTTGCCGATTATCGGGAACCCCGTTTACAGGAGATTTAATTTGTGAGTAAGCCGAAAGATTCGAAAGAATAATGAAACAAAGTGCGATGTACTTCATGCGCTAAAAATAGACATTCGCAAGTATTGAACAACTCGTTATCGCTTGAATTTTCAACTTCGCTTTAGTAACAAAAAACTTAGTGTTGTTTGAAAATCGTTAGAGAATTGATTGAATCATTAATCGTTCGGTTTGCCAATTTAAACTATCAGGTTATTATTCATAATGTATACTTTAGAATATTGATTCGATTGCTTGCTTTGGTGAAATAAGGTTCTATTTTTACGCCTTCTTATTATGAAAAAATATTTCACTCATTTCACTGTTTTTTGCAGTCTTCTTTTTGGCTCTTTCTTAAGTGTTGAGGCCCAGCAACTATCAGATGATCAGCTCAAGGTTTTTCAAACTTCAGATCTTTCGAAGTACAATTTCGATATAGAGAAAAAGTCGAAATCCTTGGTTAAGAGCCAAGACCTCCTCGAAAAAGATGTTGCTTTCAAAGTTTATGCGGATGCCCTTTTGCGCATTTCTAGCATGATCAATGCTGGCGATTTCTATATCAACGATGAAATTACTTCTTATCTCGAGGGGATGATTCAGAAAATTGATCCTGATAACAATCCCGAGTCTGGAATCTACCGTGTGCTGCTCAGTAGATCATCTATTCCCAATGCTTTTTGTACGGTCGATGGTACAGTTATCGTAAATATCGGACTGATCGGCTTGATGGAGAATGAATCACAACTTGCAGGCGTTCTCGCTCACGAAATCAGCCACTTCAAGAAAAGCCATTCTCTCAAACAGGTTAAAGCATCAATCGAAGACAGCAAATCGGGAAGAAGATCATATTCATCCTTGTATTTGAGTATGAAGTATTCGAGAGATTCTGAATATGAGGCCGATGCTGCCGGATTGAATTTAATCGCTGCGTCTCCATTCGATGCCTACGAATACAGTAAAGCATTAGAATTGGTAACTGGTAAAAATTCGGATTCAACTGAGATAGATTTATTGCAGTTTTTCAAGTCGGATGTTTTCAAACTCGACACCTCAATCATCTCTGCAAAAGAGGTGAAGCGCTTGCTTAAAAAATCAGCGAAGAAAGAAGAACGCACCCTTTTGAGTGGAAACGATGAAATGTTTGAAAGCCATCCTGAAGGTCAAAAACGACAGTTGGCAGCAGGAGAAATCCTCTCTTCTATCAGCTATGTGAAACCTACAATCGCAGCGAATGATGCTGATTTTAAAAGGTTTCAACGTTTAGCGCGCTTTGAAATGGTGAAGAACGATTATTACCGAGCGGATTATTTACAAGGCCTTCACAATGCACTTCGACTTTCTGATTTATATCCTACAAATGCATTTGCCAAAAATATGATTGTCTCAAATCTGTATTGGTTGTGTAATTTGAAAAGCGCTGGAGTTATTGACGATTTGCTAGATGAAACCGAAATCAGAAACATAAAATCAATGGCTCAATTGAAATTGATTTTTCAAGAAACTCCGAATGATGAATTGGGGAAATTCCTTTTTACTTATTTAAAGAAACTTTGGGAAGCCGACAATAGCAACGAAACTGTGCTTTATTATTTGGCATCTGCTGCAGATATTCATTTGGGAAAAGAAACAGCTAAAATTCATTACAAGAACTATTCTTCAAAATTTCCTAGCGGAATTTACATCACCAGCGTAAATGAGAAACTTCAGTAAATATATCCTAGGATTAGCATCATTGCTGCTATTTCTTATTTCCTGTTCAAGTTCTAAAGGATTTATTTTTGCATTGCACACCGATTCGTTTCAGAATAAAAAATCTGAACTTCAAAAAGTGATATGCATTAATCCAACCTTCAGAAAGTTCGAGGACACAGATTTCGATGACGAAGATTATGAATTCGCTAGTAAATTCAAGCAGTTGTACAACTCTTCTATTGAAAAGTATTCCAAGAAAAACAAGTTGAATTATGAAGTTTATTCTCCTTACAGCGAAGGAGAGAAGCTAACAAGCTACTATAAAGATCTGCTTCCATTGAAGTCGGCAATATTGAAATCACTCAATGTGCAAGACAACCCAATGAATGAGGTTGAATCAAACACCTACAAAAAGGAAATCATTCAGAAATTTGTTGTTCCAACTATGCTTCCTGCTGAGTTAGCCGAATTGGTTGGGAAATACGATACACCTTATTTCTCTTTGGTAGATATCTATACTTCAAATGGGAAGTCCTACCTTTTTCATGTGATCGTAGATTTAAACCTTGGTCGAATCGAATATCAGGAAATTAAAGGCTATTCAGGTCTTGTTAAAAAATCGGAAATGAAAATGTTTGTTTACGACAGCTTTTATTTACTGGATAAATTTTTCAAAAAATGAGAAAACTAATTCTCTTCACATTAATAGCTTTTTCAGTTACTTTCCAGGCTTTTTCTCAAGGTGTTTTGGGAAAAAAAGCTGTCGTTAAAGTAAATCTTTTTAATGGCTTTAGAATGCCACTCAATGATGTTCAATTTGAATATGCATTGGGCAAGAAATTTTCGATTACAGCTGGATACTCGCTATTAGCTTCAAATATTCGCCCAGAATATAGATTAGATTACGCGTATAATTTTTTGCAGACCTCTAGCCAAGCAACTCTAAAGAAATACGAGTACACTGATTATGAGATCGGGTATTTAGCTAGTCAATTTCTCGATAATCGGGCATACAATTATGATGACGCTGAAGTATTTTCATTTCCAGAAAAATTAAATGTACAGTCATCTGTTTGGTCAATTGGTTTGAGAAGTTACAAAAGCTCAATCTTCTCAGCACCTTATGGAAGGTATTTTTCACTCGAATATCTTCGCGGCAAACAAAAGGTAACTGGAAATATTCAAATACCTATCCCTCGTGTAGATGATTTTGTTGTTGGAAGCTACAATTCTTATTATGTAAAAAGCCAACGAAAATTTAAAGTCACCGACAGAGAAATAAATACATCCTCTTTTCAAATGAATTTCGGGAAACAATGGGTGAAATTTGATGTCTTAACGATCGACTTTTCTTGGGGCTTAGTGTATTCATTTACTTCAGCAACGAACAAAGCACAGGATGGTTATATTGCTAGTATTCTTGCAAGAAACAATGGTGCTAATTTTGGGTCATTTCCTCACACAAAATGGAATACAATTTCTTCTACAATCGATTACCGCAAATCAGCATTGGGAATGAATATCTTCCTTAGAGTTGGTTACCTTTTATTTTAAATTCAGCTCCTTTTCACATTCTTTCTAATTGATTGTTTTTAGCAATAGAAAGTTTGAAATTAAAATCCTAAAAAATCAGGGCAGTCTAATACCCCAATGTTTTCAATATTAAGAAGGAACCAGGTTCTACTGTTGTTACCATGTTCCCACCCGGAGATTGAATTTTCATATTCCCTGGAACAGTAAACATTGCTTCAATTTTAGGAAGTTTATATTCAAACCTAAATGGCTTTTCGCCCGAATTGAATAGTGCAATAACAATGTCTTCATTGTTGCTTCTTTCGAAACCGAAAACACCTGAAGCATCGTCAGAAATTATTGTTTTGTAATTGCCCGTATGCAGCACTGTTTGCTCTTTTCTAAATTGCAACAACGATCGGCAAAACGCATAAAATTTAACATCAAAATTAGGGTCGTCTATTTGATTACTCAATTTTCCTTCGGAATTGATTTTCTCAAGATCATATTTTAATTCCTGCCAAACCATCGGCTTTCTGCAATCTGGATCGTTGGCCCCCCACATTCCTGCTTCGGTGCCATAGTACATCATTGGTGCACCCGGATAGCAAGCCATAAATGCCAAAATCATTTTCTGTATCGCACGTTCCTTTTCATCCGGCTTTCGGGTTAAATAGTCTTTGTTTTCTGCTTTCGACCAACCAAAGTATTCGCCCCAATTGTGGTATTTCTTTTTTTGCTGATTTACAACGTGTGATGCCATTCTGTTGGTGTCGTGGCTATCAAATAAATTCATCATAATTAACGGATCAACACCAAACGCTTCCCGCAGATTCTTTAACGATTTGTCTAGCGATGACGGGCTCATTCGATTTTCTCCAATAAAATAATCCGCCAGAATAAATCCGAAATTGTAATTCATTACAGCGTCAAATTCATCTCCTTCAACGTAAGGCTTCACTTTGCTTACGCTATCAATTACTTCAGCCGTTAAATAAGCTTCTGGATTTATTCCCTTCACCAATTTTCTCCAATCTTTCCAAAATTCGTGACGCACACAAAAAGCGACATCTAGCCTCCATCCATCAATTCCATCTCTAGGATTTCCATCACCATTCGGATCCATCCACCTGCGTGTACTTTGATAAATGTATTGTTTCGGTCCATCCACAATGCCATTTTCATCCTCCCTGATCTCTGGCAAATCTTTCACGCCAAACCAACCTTCATATTCTAATGTTTTTCCAGTGGATGAATCAGCAAACTGCTTCACAATAAACCAATTTGCATATTTCGAGTTCTTTCCATTTTTCACCAAGTCTTTAAAGGCAAAGCTGTTAACACCCATGTGATTGAACACCCCATCAAAAATTACCCTAATGCCCGATTTGTGTAGCGAATCGATCATCTTCAAAGCCAATTTATCGGCAGAGGTCCATGCCCAAGTTTCTGGTTTCAAGGGATCTTCTTGCTCCATTAATTTGATATCGCCGGCTGGATCAGGTCCAAATGTCGGATCAACATGATGGTACATTGCGCCATCATACTTATGATTTGACGGTGCCATAAATATGGGATTCAAATACAAAGTATTGACTCCTAAATCTTTCAAATACCCAATTTTGTTGATGATGCCCTGAATATCTCCTCCATATCTCCTTCTGGTGATGTTGAACGAATATCCTTTTCCATTGGACTTTTCCCAAGGTTGAAGTTCATACCAGTCGGATGTCCATGGATGAATTTGCCAAGGTCCTGTAGTGTCATGTGGCCAAGAACCAATTTGATCTCCAATTTTCGGATCATTCGAAGGGTCGCCATTGCAAAAACGATCAGGGAAAATCTGGTACCAAACAGCACTACTGGCCCATTTAGGCGACTGTGCAATCGCCAAACTGCTCCACACAAGGAGAATTGGAAGGATTCGTTTCTTCATGCTTCCAAAGTACCGAAATCAGTCTTAATTTCGAACCTCTAAAATGAACCCAATCAAACTCACCGATTTTGCCAGAATGCTCGAAGCTGGTATTCGAGATCAATTCGGACAATCATCTTATTGGGTTACAGGCGAGCTTTCTAATCTGAAGATTTATGAAAACAAAGGCCATCTGTATTTTCATTTGGTCGAAAAGGATGCTTCAACAGGAATTGTTTCGGCCGAGCTGTCTTGTGTAGGCTTCAATGCAGCATATGTTTCCGTAAGAGCTTTCGAAGAGGCAACTGGTCAGCCGTTTAGCAACGGAATCGAGATTTTAGTGCAAGTGATTGTTGCTTTCCACCCAGTGAAAGGACTCAAATTGCAGCTTCAGCATGTGGATGTCAACTACAGCGCTGGAAAAATCCAACAACAACGGAAATTATCGATCAAGAAATTGGTAGATGAAAACCCCGATGCTGCACAAATCATCGATGGACAACTTTTCACCCGAAATCAATCGCATCAATTACCACTCGCATTTCGAAAGCTTGCCGTAATCTCATCCGAACAAAGTGCTGGTTTTCAAGATTTCATGCACACCCTTGAGCAAAATACTTTTGGATACAAAATCGATGTCGATCTTTACCCTACTGTCGTTCAAGGTGAGGCAAATGTGAGCCAATTGGTGAATCGGATGGTCGAAATATTTACCTCCAATATTGCCTATGATGCCTTGATTTTGGTGCGTGGTGGAGGTTCTCAAACCGATTTTCTATTGTATGATGCCTATCCACTCATCAAGGCAGTTTCAAGATTTCCAATCCCTGTAATTACCGGTTTGGGGCACCTAAAGGATATTTCTCTCACCGACATGGTCGCCCACACAAGCCTGAAAACGCCAACAATGGTCGCCGAATTTATTATTGCAAGAAATAGGGCATTTGAGGATCACCTATTTTCGGTTCGGCAACAAATTGTAATCAATGGACAAAAACTTTTGCATGCGGCACAAGGTCAATTGATCGCTACGCGGGATGAGATTCGAAACTCAAGCCGCGAACTATGTGCATCTAACCGCGACGACTTGGCTCAACTGAAAAATGAGATTTACAATGATGCACTTCGGTTGATTCGTCAAGCAGACAATGTCCAACTCGACTTGAAACGAAGAGTCACCACTTTACCCGCATTCCAATTACAGCGTTCGCACACCGAATTGAACAATCATATGCGTGGAATTCAAACAGCATCGGTGCAATTTCAAAAAGCCAAACTCACCGAATTGCATGCATTTGAAAACATCATTCGTATTTTAGGCCCTGAATCAACCATGAAACGAGGATACGCCTTGGTGCTTAAAAAGGGCAAAGTCGTTCGTGACATTGAACAAATCTCGATCAACGATACTGTCGAAATCCAGCTCATTGGCGGACAAGCATCAGCGACCATCAACACAACAAATAAAAATGGCTAAGACAAAAGAAGCTGCGCAGCTCAGCTACGAACAAGCGCTCTCAGAATTAAAAAAAATTGCCGAAGCCATAGAAAATGAATCGGTTTCAATCGACGAGTTGGCCGACAAAGTAAAACGAGCCTCTGAATTGGTTGAATATTGCAAAGAAAAACTCAGAAATACCGAGGCAGAGCTTGATAAAGTGATCGGTAAAATGGGAAAATAATCTCAATGCAACGTATTGAAATTTTGCATCATCTTTCAGTAAGATGTTAACTGAATGTAAAAAACACTTGCATCACAAAATAGGATTGGCTACTTTTGGACTATGAGGAAACTCTACAAGGCTAGTATTATCAGAGTTTTATGGGTTTTTGCGCTGTTGCTGGCATTTTCAAATGTAGCACAGTCGCAATACTGCGCACCGTCGTACAACAATCCATGCTTCAATCCAGGCGTTACCGACGATAACATCAACAGTTTCTCCACAGCTGGAGGAATAACCAATATTTCCAACCTCAATACTGGTTGCAACGGAACCCAACCTGCAAATTATATCTACAATTCTGGGATGACCGTTACGGTTATGCGCGGAAGTTCCTTTACAGTTCAAGTTCAATGTTCTCCAGGAACCGGATTCGCAGCATTTGCTCAAGGGTTTAAGATTTGGGTCGATTGGGATCAAAATGGTGTGTTCGAAAACAACACTTCCAACTCTTGCGAAACATCCTTTAACAGCGGTAGCGCAGGTTTTCAAGCTTTCAATGGAACCATCAATGTGCCAACCACCGCAACTCTTGGCATGACCAGAATGCGGGTTCGTTCAGCATTCAGTACCGTTCCAGCAACTCCTTGTAGCAACGAAAACTATGGAGAAACGGAAGACTATAATGTAATGGTAGTTGCCAATCCGACCAATCCTGGCTTAACTGTTCTTCCAGTTACTATTTGCGCTGGTCAAACAGCAGCTCTATCAGCAACTGGTGGAGGACTCATCAAATGGTATATCTCTCAAACAGCGGCATCTTTCGTAGGCATCGGACCAAACTTCACCACACCGGTCCTCAACACTACCACAACTTATTGGGTGCAAACAGTTATCAATGGCTGCCCATCACCTAGAATTCCAGTTACGGTTACTGTGAATCCTCCTTTCAGTGTAGCACCAACAGCCTCAGTTTCCACTGTTTGTGCTGGTGAAGATGTTACCCTAACAGGTCCTGCAGGCTATGCAAGTTACACTTGGACACCTGCAGCAGTTTTTGCTAGCAACACCGTAAATCCAGCAACTGCAACTATCGGTGCAGCAACAACTTTCACACTTACTGTTACCGATGCTGCTGGATGCAGTGGTTCAGGAACAGTGGACGTAGGTCTTGAAGCAGCTCCTCCGCTCACAATTGTCGCAAATACGCAATCTATTTGTCCAGGAGAATCAGTTACGCTTACTGCATCTGGATCTGGCAATGGTTACAATTGGCTCGCCGCCGATGGTTTAGCAGCATCAACAACTGCTTCTGTAACGGCTACTCCTTCAGCAACCACTACATATTCAGTTACGGCAAATTCTACTTCAGGCGCCTGTCCAGCTTCAGCCTCTATAGCTGTTACTGTAAACCCACTGCCCATCGCCGATGCTGGTTTAAACACCTCAGTTTGTATTGGTTCTAGCGTTCAACTAGTAGCTACCGGCGGAGGCACATATTCTTGGTCACCTTCAAATGGACTTTCAAACACATCCATTGCTAACCCATTAGCATCACCAAATATCTCAGGAAGCTATGTTGTTACAGTAACTTCTGCAGCTGGATGCGTTGCAACTGATGATGTTCTTGTAACTGTAAATTCACTTCCAACCGCAAATCCAGGATCTGGTGCTGCAAATTGTTCAGGAACTGGAGCGCAACTTTCAGGATCCGGAGGAACCACTTATTTGTGGACTCCAAATACAGGACTCAACAGCCCTAATATTTCAAACCCACTCGCCACTCCTGCTGCAACAGCCGATTACACACTAACTGTTACCGACGCCAATGGCTGTGTTTCTCCTCCATCAGCACCAATAACGGTAACTGTTTTTAGCCAACCAGCCGCGCCAACCATCACTGCATCTGGCCCACTAACTTTCTGCCAAGGTGGTTCAGTAGATTTATCTGTTTCTGGAGGCGTTTCTTATTTATGGTCGAATGGAGCAACTGGCGCTACAACCACAATTACTGCTTCTGGAACTTATACTGTTACACTTACCGATGCCAATGGATGTACCTCTCCAGCTTCTGCAGCTGTTGTGGTGAATGTTACGCCAGGCCCCACAGCTCCAACCATTACACCAAACGGCCCACTTGTTTTTTGTCAAGGCGGCTCTGTACAATTGTCTTCTTCAGCATCTGCTTCATACGAATGGTCTAATGGCACTTTAACGCAAACGGCCAATATTGCCGCTTCAGGATCATATACTGTTACAATCGCCGATGCTTTGGGCTGCGAAAGCACTTCGGCGCCAATAACTGTTACAGTAAATCCATTACCAGCTTCGCCTGTTATCACAGCACAATCACCAGCAGCATTTTGTCCTGGAGGAAGCACTACACTTCAAGCTCCATCTGCTGCATCTTGGCTTTGGAATACTGGTGCTGTAACACAAACGATTCCTGTAAATACTACTGGCGTTTTTTCGGTAACGGTTACAGATGCAAACGGATGTACTTCGCCAGTTTCTGCAAATTTTTCAACCACGCTTTATCCATCACCTGCAGCGCCAGTAATCACAGCAAATGGCAACACCACTTTCTGCCAAGGTGAATCTGTAACGCTATCGGTTCCTGCAGCGCAATCCTATCTTTGGAATACTGGCCAAGTCTCGCAAAGTATAACGGTAAATTCTTCAGGAACATTCTCTGTTAATACCATAGATTTCAATGGCTGTCCTGCTCCATTGTCGGCCCCAGTTGTAGTGACCATGAATCCACGTCCTGTGGCTCCAACCATTACGGCAGCTTCAACCCTTAGCTTTTGCGATGGAGAAACGGTATTCCTCAATGCAAATCCAACCACAGGCATTACTTGGAGTACAGGAGCCACAGCTGCAAATATCGAAGTAGGAGCAACTGGTGCTTACACCGCAACTTACACCGATGCAAATGGATGTGTTTCGTATGCTTCAAATTCATTGGTAGTTAATGTAATTCCTTTGGCTAATACGCCTGTAATTACCGCAAATGGCCCAACCGATTTTTGTCAAGGAGACAGTGTTATTCTTTCGTGCAGCAATGCTCCTAGTTATCTTTGGAGCAATGGCTCAACTTCCAATTCGATCACTGCTGCGGCCTCTGGTATCTATTCGGTAACTACAAGTTCACAATGTCCTGCTGCAGACATGACTTCCGATATTACTGTCCAGGCTCGTCCTATTCCTGTGCCTAGTATCGATGCCAATTTGACAAAAGATTGCCTTCCATCAACAATCAATTTTTCAGCAAGTACTTCCGGTATTGGTCCATTCTTGTTCGATTGGTCTTTTGGAGATGGCAATTCTGCTACTTCAGCTCAACCTTCACACGAATATATTGAGGCTGGCGATTATTCAATTACACTCACCCTCACCGATGTAATTGGTTGCACAGGTTCCCAAACAATCCCGAATTTTATTGAGATTTTACCAAGGGCAAATCTTCAATTTACAATCGATCCACCTGTTACAACGCTAAGTGATCCATTGGTTACGTTTACAGGATTAACCAACAATGCATCTGCCGAATCGTGGGAAATAGAAGGCTTTGGAATTTTCAATGAAGATCAAGTTGAAATCCTTTTCGAAGATACAGGCGCCTATGTGGTTACATATTCAGCCATAACTGCCGAAGGTTGTGAGGCTTCTAAACGCGATACTGTGCTCATTTTCGATGAATTCGCGCTGTATATCCCTGGAGCTTTCTCGCCAAACGAAGACGGTTTGAATGATGTTTTCATTCCTGTAGCCTCAGGGTTTGAAGCAGAAGACTACGAATTTCAGGTTTTCAATCGCTGGGGACAAAGAATCTTCTTCACCAATCAACTCGGTGAAGGTTGGACAGGAAACGATGTTAAGCAAGATGTTTACATCTGGACGATCACCGGCAAAAGCCGCATCAACAAAGAAACTGTTGAGTACAAAGGAAGTGTGACGCTGATTAACTAAGAAATCACTCCACCACACTTAACCCAAAACTCCCATTCATCACAAATGAATCGTCTCTCTCCCGCGGAGAGAGATAAGAGAGAGAGGTAACAGAAAGCGCGTTCAATCTCCAAAGCCACAAGCAATTCGAAAGTTCTAAACTACCTCAAATGTATCGTCTCTCTCCCTTGGAGAGAAATAAGAGAGTGAGGTAACAGAAAGCGCATTCAATCTCCAAAGCCACAATCAAATCGAAAGCTCTAAACTACCTCCAATGTACCGTCTCTCTCCCGCGGAGAGAGATAAGAGAGAGAGGTAAATGAGAGTCCACGAGAATCAATCAGCCACACTTAACCCAAAACTCCCATTCATCACAAATGAATCGTCTCTCTCCCGCGGAGAGAGATAAGAGAGAGAGAGGTAAAAAAACAAAAAATCCGGCCCCTTTTCAGGAACCGGATTTTCATTGGTTGTTGTTGAAGAATTAGAGTTTAACCGCTCTTAAAGTTTGATTGCTGTTTGAAGAGCGTACGCTGATCAAGTAAGTTCCAGCTTTAAGATCGCTACCGTTAATCATGTAACGGCTAGAGTTATTTGCATTTACTGTTACTGTTTCGATGCTCACGGTTTGGCCTACTGTGTTTACTACAGTAATTTCAAACTTCTCATCTGTGCTGCTAGTAGTAAGGTTTACCGAAAGCTCGCTGTTGAAAGGGTTCGGAGCGATGGTGATTTCAGTAACTTCATCAGGAGTTGAAGTGTTGTCTGCAAAACGTGCTGCTGGAGCTGAACAACCAGGCTGATCTACAATCACAGCATCAACATCGAATCCATCTGCACTTCCTGGGAATCTTGTGCTGCTTGTTGCAGATGCATCAGTGATACGAAGGTAAGAGAAGTAAGCAAGACCTGCAGATGAAACATCGATCGATTCGTCAAGACAAGCTTCGTCTTCAATTGCGAACCAGTTGATATTGTCTAATGAAATCTCAAGACGAGCAGTTTCAGGATAGTTGTTGCAAGTTGGGTTACCGTAAGATGTTTCAACAATCGTGACATCAGTTCCAGTTTTGTCGAATACTAGGTAATCGAAGCTTAAGATAATCTGACCACCAAAACCAAGGCTTACAAAGTTTACTTCATCTGTTCCTTGTGGAGCACCAAGTGCATTGTCTGCATTGCTACGTGATGTTGGTACTGCATTGCCATTCTTCATGTCCCCTTGTGTGAAATCTTCAACAGCTGTAGCAAATTGGTTGCTCAAAGCTGCTGGTACTGGGTTCAATTCTTCACCATGCAAACAAACAACACCATCTAAATCATAACCGTCAGCCAATCCACCACCGAAAGGGTGAGAAATATCAGAGATATCTTGAAGCTTCACATATTGAATCCAACCAAGTGTCTTGAAATCGAAGAAGGTGTTCTGACATCCATCGCCCAACCAAATCCAGTTGCAACCATCTTGCGAACCAAATGCACGAATCTTTTCAGGGTAACGGTTGCAGTTTCCTGAGTAGTTTCCAAATGTTGTTTCAACTACATAAAGATCATCTCCGTCTCCATTGTGAATAGGGTAAGCAAATTTCAAGGTAACAGCACCACCAAATCCTAGCGACAAGAAATTGTAGTTCGAAGTAGCTACATCACTGTTTTCTGGCATACCCAAAGCATTTGCAGTGTTTAAACGTGCTGGGTCAATTGGTGTGAGTAAATCGTTCGTAGTTCCAGGAGTAAAGTTGATCACTTCAGTTGCAACACAAGCTGCAGGTGTTACAGGCAAGGAATCTACTGGAGTTGTAGTTGTGTCGTTGTCAGTTACATCGTCATTGTCATCATCATCGCTATCGTCGTTGTCATCATTGTCGTCATCGTTATCGTCATTGTCATCATCATCGCTATCGTCGTTGTCATCATTGTCGTCATCGTTATCGCTGTCATCATTGTCATCATCATTATCGCTGTCATCATTGTCATCATCATCGCTATCGTCGTTGTCATCATTGTCGTCATCGTTTTCGCTGTCGTCATTGTCATCATCATCGCTATCGTCATTGTCGTCATCGTTATCGCTGTCATCATTGTCATCATCATCACTATCGTCGTTGTCATCATCGTCACTTTCCTCGTCATCATCGTTGCTTTGAGTGCAAGCGCCAAGAACATCACCGTGTCCTAAATGTGCATTCACTGCTGCAGGTGCTACATAAATCGTAATGTAGCTTCCGTTTCCTGTTTGGTGACAAATTGCAACTGTATTGTTGCCATTTCCTTGCCCTGGAGTTCTCTGTGATGATTCTTCAGTACGAACATTCACGCGGTTGTGCTGAGCGCCCAAGTTATTTACCAATGATAGGATCATCAGAATCAAAAGTGTTGCGACTTTTTTTAGCATAGTGTTTTTGGTTAGGTTAGTTGTCTCCCTTTACCCAAATCATGTAAATAGAGTTTCATTCTTACATCATTTTTTTCCCCTATCCAAGTAACCTTAAATCGTATGTTGCATAAAATCAGGCAAATAAAAAAATAAGATTCTCGCAATAATGTCCTTCGCCTTACAAATGCAAGGTTACCTTCGTTGAATAAACCAATTGCCGCCAGCCTTCAAGACCATGAACCGAACCTTAAAACTACTCATCAGCATTCTCGCTCCACTTGTTGTTGGCGCCGTGGCCGGATTCTACACAGTAAGCGAAACTGGAACATGGTACAGCTACTTGAACAAGCCTTTCTTCAATCCGCCCAATTGGTTGTTTGGCCCCGTTTGGACCATACTATATATACTGATGGGGATTTCCTGTTTCCTCATTTGGAGCAAACCCTCAACAGCCCAAAGAAGTCGAGCCCTTACCATCTATGCCATTCAGCTGTTCCTCAATTTCTGGTGGAGCATCATTTTCTTCGCTCTCCATCAGCCAGCATACGCACTTATCGAAATCGCCTTCATGTGGATTGCCATTTTCCTCACCATTCGCGCATTTCTCCCAATCAACAAAGTAGCAGCTTGGCTTCTCATCCCATACCTAATGTGGGTAAGTTTCGCCTCTATCCTCAACGCTGCCATCGTGTGGCTCAACTAATCATTTCCCTCTAAATCTATTTGGGCGCGCCCCTCTGGGTCACGTGCTTGGCTGCAGTCCACTCCGCAAGCTTCGTGGAGCTGACTTGCCGCGCCCGTTCGCGCGGGCACTACCAATAATATGTATTGCAAGTAAGGATTGATGATCGCTTTCCAAAACGATCATCAATGTTAAATCCAAACAACAACCAGCAAAACGATTAAATAAGAAAGGCCGCCAATTTCTTGACAGCCTTTTCTTGTACCCGGAGCCGGAGTCGAACCGGCACGGTTTCCCACAGGTGTTTGAGACCAGCGCGTCTACCAATTCCGCCATCCGGGCGGTTTAAGTAGTAGTAAAACGAGGGCGCAAGATAGATATTTATTCAATTTCCACATCCAAAAGTTTCATTTTCTTCATGCCAACACCCCGTAAATATTAAGAAATTTGCTCATCGATCTAATATTCAGAAGATTAAACTCAATAACCTAAGCAGCATTTTCGCATTAATTTTCATAAAAGGGTGTCCAAAAAATCAATAAGAATGATTACTTTTGCGCCCTCGAATTCTAAAAGGCACTACATGGACAATCCAGTAAAAATTTTCTCAGGTTCTGCATCGCGCTATCTAGCTGAAAAAATTGCTGAAGGATACGGCAAAGAACTTGGCAAAGTGAGCTTCGTTCGTTTTAGCGATGGAGAATTCCAAACTGCCTACGAAGAAAGTGTCCGTGGAAGCGACTTGTTTATTGTACAAAGCACTTTCCCGCCCACAGAAAATCTATTCGAGCTACTCCTTATGATCGATGCTGCGAAGCGCGCTTCAGCACGACAAATCATCGCGGTTATTCCTTACATGGGCTTCGCACGCCAAGACCGAAAAGACAAACCACGTGTTGCAATCGGAGCAAAATTGGTAGCCAATCTTTTGCAAGCAGCTGGCGTTACGCGAATCATGACCATGGATCTTCATGCCGATCAAATCCAAGGTTTCTTCGATGTTCCAGTTGATCACTTGTATTCGTCTTCGATTTTTATTCCTTACATACAAAGTCTCAATCTTGCCAATTTAACCATCGCAGCTCCAGATATGGGCGGCTCCAAAAGAGCAAATGCCTATTCCAAATACCTCGGAGTGAACATGGCAATCTGCCACAAAGAGAGAAAAATGCACAATCAAGTTGACCGTATGGCACTTATTGGAGATGTTAAAGGAAAAGACGTTGTTTTGATCGACGATATCATCGACACTGCCGGCACAATTACCATGGCCGCCGATATGATGATGGAAAAAGGAGCAAATTCTGTACGCGCATTCTGTACTCACCCAGTATTGTCAGGAAACGCCTTCGAAAAAGTCGAGAATTCAAAACTCACCGAACTGGTTGTTACCAACACCATTCCGCTGAAACACGAATCGTCGAAAATCAAAGTGCTTTCTATTGCTGAACTTTTTGCCGATGTAGTAAGCAAAGTGCACAACTACGAAAGTATCAGTTCCACTTTTATCTGTTAAAATCAATTTTAATCAATCTATACAAACATGAAATCAATCTTTGTGAGCGGTTCTCCAAGAGAGAGCGTAGGGAAAAAAGATGCTAAAGCACTCCGTGTAAAAGGTCTAGTACCTTGTGTACTTTACGGTGGTGACGAGCAAATCCACTTTTTTGCAAATGAAAAAGACTTCAAACCATTGCTTTTCACTCCAGAAACGCATACTGTTGAACTCGAAATTTCTGGCAAAAAATACAACGCCATCCTTCAAGATGTGCAGTACCATGCGATCAACGATCGTCTTCTCCACGTGGATTTTCTCCATGTAGATGAATCCAAGCCTTTAGTTATTGCTATCCCTGTTACTGTTAGTGGTATCGCTCCAGGGGTTCGCGAAGGGGGTAAATTGATAATCAAAGTGCGTAAAATGAAAATCCGTGCTTTGTTAAGTCAACTGCCAGACAATATCAATGTTGATATTTCTAAACTCGAAATCGGACAATCAGTAAAAGTTGAACAACTTCAGGCACTTCATCCTGATCTAGCTTTACTTGATGCACCAAACGTAGCTGTTGTTTCGGTTACTGCAACACGTGCTTCTCGTCAAGCAGCTCAAGACGAAGGAAAGAAGTAATTCCTCCTTTTCAATTTTTTTCAAGGGTCGAAACACATACTGTTTCGGCCCTTTGTTTTTTTGTCTACTCCCTAAAACGCAATCCTGTTAAATTTGTCGCATGAAATACCTCATCACAGGCCTCGGAAACCCCGGCGCTGAATATGAAAACACACGCCACAACATCGGGTTTTCTGCGCTCGATAAAATTGCAGCCGACGAAAATCTCCAATTCGAAGCAGTTCGTCACGGTTGGTCTGCTACACTTAAACACAAAGGAAGAACAATCATTCTGCTCAAACCCAATACATATATGAATCTGAGTGGGAAGGCGATTCAATACTGGCTGCAAGCAGAAAAAATCCCCATCGAAAACCTACTTGTCATTACCGACGATCTAGCCCTCCCTTTCGGAACAATCCGAATCCGCGGCAAAGGAAGCGATGGCGGTCACAACGGACTAAAAAGCATTCAAGAAACGCTCGGCCGAAACGATTATGCTCGCCTCCGATTTGGCATCGGAAGCGAATTCAACAAAGGACACCAAATAAACTATGTGCTTTCACCATGGAGTAACGATGAAAATGCAGCACTTCCCGAACGACTGCAAAAATGCGCCGATTCAGTAAAGTGTTTCGCAACAATCGGAATTGCTTTTACAATGAGTAATTTCAATAATAAATAATCACCAAAGTTTGCGAACCTCCAAGGGTTTGGCTTAATTCGGGTAAAATTCCAAAATCTATCATGTTGAAATCAATTCTTACTGGCGCTGCTCTCGTGCTCTTCATTTTTAACACGAGCGCCCAAACAAAAACAAACAAAAAAGATTCTGAATACCAATTCACAATCCTCAAAGAAATCGGTAATACCGAAGTGAAAAACCAAGGATCCACTGGAACTTGTTGGAGTTTTTCTACTTTGTCTTTCTTAGAATCGGAGCTTGAAAGAATGGGCAAAGGAAAAATGAACCTTTCCGAAATGTACATCGCCCGCAGAGCATACACCTTGAAAGCCGATCGATTTGTTAGAATGATGGGCAAAACCAATTTCGGTCAAGGTGGAGCTTTTCATGATGTTATGAATGTAATCCGCGAGTATGGCCTAGCTCCAGATGCCGATTATAGTGGTTTCGCTTACGGTCAAAATCGACACAACCACTCCGAACTTGAAGAAGTTCTAATTGGAATGCTCAATACGCTAGTAAAATTACCCGAAGGAAAATTGAATCCAGCGTGGAAATCAGCATTCGAAGGAATTCTCGATGGTTACCTCGGTAAACTTCCCGAAAAAGTCAACCACAACGGCAAACAAATTTCTCCAGTAGAAATGAGAAATCAACTCGGTATCAATCCCGACGATTACATCGAAATTTCTTCCTTCACACACCATCCTTTTTACAGCCAATTCGTTCTCGAAGTTCCCGACAACTGGGCTTGGAACATGGTTTATAATGTACCACTCGACGAATTGGAGAAAATCGCAGAAAATGCAATCATGAACAATTACTCCATCGCCTGGGCAAGCGATGTAAGCGAACCTTTCTTCTCACACAAAAATGGCTTAGCCATCGTGCCTGAAAAAGACGAACTTTCAAAAGACGACAAGGAAACCCTCTTCACCAAGATCAGTCCTCAAAAAAATGTATCCCAAGAAATTCGTCAAAAGGGCTTCGATAACCTAAGTACACAAGACGATCATGGTATGCACATCACTGGAATGGCAAAAGACCAAAACGGGCAAAAGTATTATATCGTGAAAAATTCATGGGGAACCGAAAACAACGAGTGTGGTGGATACTTCTATTGCTCTGCTCAATATTTGAGATACAAAACAACTTGTATCATGGTTCACAAATCTGCAATCCCACAGAACATCGCGGCCAAGCTGAAAATCAAATAGAGACTGAATTGTTATGAATACGAACTCCCGGTTAACTCCCGGGAGTTTTTTTTATCTGGTTGGTTTCTATACACACAATCTTGAAGCCCATACAATAGAACGCGACGAAATAATAGCCTACTCGGCCCGATTCAAAAGATTCAATATATAAGCATGCTCACCGAGCGGAGAAAGGAATTTCTCAAACGTTTGCTCCACGAAGAAGAATAACCTACGTGAAAATTGCCCACATGATGGACTTACACCGCCGCACTGTAGATAGATATCGAGCATCCACCTTCGACAAATTCGGAATCAAATCTAAAATGGGCTTAGTGCTTTATATGGTACGAAACGGATTGCTCAAAGAACTTCAAAAAAACTAACAAGATTGCGCGCTGAAGGTTTGTAGCTTTCATTTACATTTGCTGTCCATAAAACTGGTAAAAATCCATGTTGTTAGAAATTAAAGTACCATCTCCAGGAGAATCCATTACTGAGGTTGAAATTGCCAACTGGCTTAAAAAAGAAGGCGATATCGTTGCTAAAGACGACGAACTTTGCGAAATCGATTCTGATAAAGCAACCTTAACAGTGAATGCCGACGAAGGTGGAAAAATCAGCATCAAGGTTGAAGCTGGTCAAAAAGTAAATGTCGGTGATGTCATCGCCACAATCGATACAAGTGTTGCTCCTGTTGCAGTGTCAACGCCTGCACCTGCAGCTCCAATTGCAGAGAAAGCGGCATTACCAGAAAAAGCAAAGTCAGAAACGCCAGCTCAAGCAGCTACATATGCAACCGGAACGCCATCTCCAGCTGCAGCAAAAATGATGGCAGAAAATGGCGTGAAAGCTTCTGATGTAAAAGGATCTGGTCCAGCCGGTCGAATTACAAAAGGAGATGTAGCTTCATTGCTTGCAAGTGGCTTCGGCGGTAAGCAAGCAGAATCACCTTCCCGCGAGCAAAAGCGTGAAAAAATGACTTCACTTCGTAAGAAGTTAAGCCAGCGATTGGTGAGTGTGAAAAACGAAACGGCAATGCTCACTACTTTCAACGAAGTAGACATGAGCAATGTGATGCAATTGCGCAAAGATTATAAAGACAAATTCAAGGAAGTTCATGGAATCGGACTTGGCTTCATGTCATTTTTTACTAAAGCAGTAACCATTGCCTTGCAGAAATTTCCTGCAGTTAATGCAATGATTGATGGCGAAGAAATTGTTTATCACAACTATAGTGATGTAGGAATCGCTGTAAGTACACCGAAAGGTTTGATGGTTCCTGTAATTCGTGGTGCAGAAAACCTTAGCCTTGCGGAAATCGAAAAAGGAATCGCTTCAATGGCTGCTAAAGCGCGCGATGGAAAAATCACTGTCGATGATATGTCGGGTGGAACTTTTACTATCACCAACGGCGGCGTTTTTGGTTCAATGCTTTCAACTCCAATTCTCAATCCTCCTCAAAGCGCCATTCTTGGGATGCACAATATCGTGGAACGCCCAATGGCAGTAAATGGTAAAGTTGAAATCCGCCCAATCATGTATGTGGCACTTAGTTACGATCACCGAATCATCGATGGTCGTGAATCTGTAGGATTCCTCTACACAGTGAAGGAACTCATCGAAAATCCTAAGAGAATGCTATTCAGTGGAAAAAAAGGAGAAGAAGTCCTTTTGAACCTGTAAATCATTTTTGCCTATTTGGGCGATAGATCAATTATAAGGATCTACATCAATTACCAGCCGGTATCCTTTCAGTGGAAACTCTGAAAAGAACCGGCTGATTTGTTTATTCAACTCATCCTTCACTTTTTTTAGTGAAGCTTTCGGCTCAATCTTCAGCATGATATTCTTCTGAAATTGATTTCGGATTCTACTCACAGGTGGATATTCAGGCCCCAAAATTCTGGCCCCAAAAGTTTTTCTTAAAAAGGCGCCCAATCTATCGGCTGCTTCGTCCAATTCTAAATTCGATTCGTGTCGTAAACTTAAATTGATCAATCTGGTGAATGGAGGATACCCAAATTTTTCACGTTCATCAATTTCATTTGCGTAAAAACCATCATAATCGTGGTTTCTCACCCATTCCAAAACTTGATGGTCGGGTTTCCACGTTTGAATGATCGCCAATCCGGGTTCTTTTCGCCTTCCAGCTCGCCCCGAAACCTGCGACAACAATTGGAAACTTCTTTCAAACGCCCTGAAATCTGGATAGTTCAGCATCGAATCGGCGCTCAACACTGCGACCAATTGAACGTGGTCAAAATCCAGCCCTTTGGAAATCATTTGCGTGCCAATCAACACATCAATTCTCTGCTCTTGAAAATCCTCGATCAATTTGTGATGCCCATTTTTCGACCTGGTTGTATCCAAATCCATGCGTGCAATTCTCAATTCAGGAATCAAACTACCCAATTCCTCTTCAATCTTTTCCGTTCCAAAACCCTTCATCCGCATATCGGTCGACTCACACTCTCCACATTTCGAAGGTACATTCATCGAATATCCGCAGTAATGACATTTCAATTGATGCACCGATTTATGATACGTCAAACTAATATCGCATTGCACACAATGTGGAATCCAGCGACATTTATTGCATTCCAACATAGGAGCAAACCCTCGGCGGTTTCGAAACAAGATAGTTTGCTTCTGTTTGGCAGTAGTTTCAGTTATGTTTTTGATTAAAGTCGGGCTAAATATTCCCTGCATCTTTTGTTTTCGGGTGTCCTCCTTCAAATCCGCAATCTGAATTTCTGGAAGAATCGCGCCTCCAAATCTTTCCGACAGCTTCACATAATGATATTTGCCCGCCATCGCGTGATAGTAACTTTCTACCGAAGGTGTAGCTGTGCCCAATAAAATTTTGGTTTCATATAGTCCAGACATATAAATGGCTGCATCCCTACCTTGATACCTTGGTGCTGGATCGTTTTGCTTGTAGGAAGAATCATGTTCTTCATCTACCAGAATAAGTCCTAAGTTTCGAAATGGTAAGAACAAAGATGAGCGCGCACCAACAATGAGTGCGCCTTCGTTCGACTGTCCCGCAACTGCCTGCCAAACTTCCATTCTTTCGTTTTCGCTAAAACGCGAATGATAAACTTGAACTCTTCGCCCGAATTGAACTCTTAATCGATTGATGATTTGAGTAGTCAATGCAATTTCAGGCAACATATATAATACTTGTTCCCCGCGCTCCAACGCATCACGAATCAGTTGAATGTAGATTTCAGTTTTTCCACTGCCCGTTAATCCGTGCAACAAAACCACTTTATTCTGATCGAAGCCTGAACGGATATCATTTAATGCGATCTCTTGGGCTTCGCTTAAGGAAACAGTTTCTTGGCTAGCTGAATTTCCACCAAGACGACTAACAACTCGTGCTTCAATATTGAATATCCCTTTTTTGATCATCTGTTGAAGCACTGGCGCTTTGGCTCCCGACCGTTTCAACAGTTCCTTTCTTGAAACAGATTCCATCTTTTCATTGAAACCATTCATCGAACTCATAAAGGCAAGTAACAATTCCTCTTGCTTTGGAGCTTTCGACAGTTGATTAAGTAGATGATTCAATGCACTTTCTTCGCGATACTCTTCAGTAAGATGTACGAAGATTTCAGTTTTGCGTTTAAAAACATCCTTGATATCCTCATCGGAAACAACTAGACGTTTTTCCATCATGCCTCGTAAAATCGGGAATACAGTTTTGATTCCTGTGATTTCCGTAACGTCCTTTAAACTCAATTCCCCTGCAACGCTGAGTGCATCAAGAATCAATTGTTCACGATCAGTTAACTCAGGTTCTTCATCATTTTCGTTAAAAGCAATTGCCCGAATCACGGTTTCGCTCGAAAGCTTCATCCCAGAGGGAAGCGTGGCATTCATCACCTCACCCAAACTACACATATAATATGTAGCTAACCACTCCCAAAATTCAAGTTGTTTCGAATCAATGGTCGGTTCATGGTCGAGGATATCTTCAATATATCTGGCTTCTCGGTCGGTTGGAGCTACTTGATGAAGCTTATGAATAATTCCTGAGTAGCGTTTTTTCTTTCCAAATGGAACGATCACGCGTTGCAATTCTGCTACCTGGTTCTCAAGATGCCTTGGAATTCGATATGTAAACAAACGGGGAAGCGCAAGAGGTAGGATAATGTCCGCGAAAAGCGTTGAGTTTTCTAACATGCTGCGATTCCGGAAATGCGAGCTTAATTAAACCAAAAGATAAATCCTACTCTATAAAGAAGTGGACCACCATAAATACTACTTGCTTGGGTGCCATCGTCTAATAGATTCCACAAAATAGTGATCGAAAAGAAAGAGTTTTCTCCAGCCATTTGCTTGAATCCTGCACCTACAGGAACAGCAGGAGTCCAAGCACGTTTAAATTCGAATGCTCCGAATTCATTCTCAACCCAGCGCTCATTGTTTATGCTTTCAATTTCACCGTGAAGAAAGATGTTAGGCAGCATATCAGGCAATGGAACGATGCGGCCGAAGATTCTTCCACCGTAAAAAGAAGCCCTTTCAGACTGGCCTGTATAATTCCGATAAGAGTAATACATATATGTAGCACCCACACCTCCCGAAAAATGACGATTGATATTGTACCCGATCATCGGAGATACATCGATACTAGTAAGCGTTCCAAACCCAAGTCCGAAATTCCCACCTGCATATAGTCTGCTAACAAGGGTTTCTCCGTATTCGGTTTGTGCTTGAGTACCCAATGGCATCAAAAGGAGTAGTGCAAAAATGCTTGTAAGGAAAGAGATTTTCATAGCCGTAAATTTAAGGCAGTTTGACAATAAAAAATGGCAATCAAAACTATAGAATCCACCAATGCAATCTTTAGTGCGCTTCTTCTTCTGTTAAAGTTAGTTTTTGGCAGGCTTGCCGATATGAATAAACGCAAATTAAATTCCATTAGGGGAAGAATTGATCATACACATACTATTTTTTAGGTCATGATGTGCAAATGGAGCAACTGGGTTTAAGCCTAGTCAAGCTATCAACGGAAGATTTTTGTATTACATATATATTTATGAGGCAGAAGTACAAATTTAGATTAGGTGCATTCAACAATGTGCTGCAGTTCCTAAGTCGATCCTCAAAGAGTACTTCTTGCTTAGGAACATTCTGCTTTTTAAGATTCTTGGGTATTAATTGCCTTGAAATCCATGCTGATTCCGCTGGTTTTATTGTTCTGTCATTTTAAATGGCCCAATGACCGACCTTGCCAAGGTAAGTTGCAGATGATTTAAGGCAAAATGAAGATGACTTCAAGGTCATTCGGGAAATAATGCTACCCAATCTTTCATTGTTCATGGCAATCAAGCGCGATTAATCAGATATTTGAATTGAATTGAAGGGAAAACAGAAAGGCATATGCAAGAAAACGTCAACTTAAAACAGTCAATTAAAGCACAAGTGATCATCACAGGAGCTGGAAGAGGGATTGGATTCGATCTATGTGAGGTCTTTTCAGAACTTGGTCACGAGGTTATTGCTATTTCAAGATCCGAATTCCCCGTTTCGAGAAGTCCATTAATCACTTCAATTAAAGCCGATATATCCAATCCTAAACCGATTGTACAGGAGATTGAGAAGAGATTTTTAGCAACAGATATCGATTTACGTATTCTGGTACACAATGCAGGAGTACTGATTAATAAGCCATTTACAGACTTTTCGGCCGATGAAATCGCTACAATGTATAACGTCAACTACCTGTCACCCTTATTGTTAACGCAATCATTAGTGCCTTGGCTCGGAGTTGTCCCTGCTGCACATGTAGTATATATAGGTAGTATGGGCGGATTTCAAGGCAGCGAAAAATACCCTGGCCTCACAATTTATGGGTCAATGAAGGCTGCTGGAGCCAATTTAATGGAAGGTTTAGCAGCTGAATATAGAGATACAACACTCAGATTCAACGCATTGTCATTAGGGGCAGTAGATACTGTTATGCTACGAACAGCCTTTGAGAAGGAGGTACCATCAGTAGATATAAGAGAGATGACAAATTACATTTCAAGATTCAGTTTAGAGGCATTTCGGGTAGTTAACGGGCAAAATATGCCAGTAACCTTGAGGAACCCATGAAAATATAGCCCTGATTATCAGTGAAGTTACGCGATAAATGGAAAAATATATGCAGTAGTACTTGGATTGAATATAAATGCTTGTACATTTGCCGCCCCAAAGTTCTTTAAACGTCTGCAGCAACAACAACGGTTAGTAATACTACCGAAAAAATAATTGAAATATTATTTGATAGTTTAACAAACAGTTGTACTTTTGCCGCCCCAAGTTCTTTAAACGACTGCTACACGCAACAGTTAAAAACGTAACCAAAAAATAATTTAAAAATTTATTTGGTGGTTACAAAAACAGTTGTACTTTTGCAGCCCCGTTCATTGAGGCAGCAATCTTCAAAAAAATGTCAGAGAAAAATAATTCAAAAAATTTTTCAAAAACATTTGGAGATTAAACAAAAGGTTGTACTTTTGCAGCCCGTTTCCGAACAGGGAAATAAGTCGAAAGACTTTCGTTCTTTGAAAATATTGAGAAAGGTAAAGAAATAACAAGTATCGCGATCAAGCAGAGATGCTTTGTCGAGAAGTAAATCTGAGACATACTCCCGATGAATAATCGGGAAAAACAATATCAAACTTACAATGGAGAGTTTGATCCTGGCTCAGGATGAACGCTAGCGGCAGGCCTAATACATGCAAGTCGAACGAGGTTTAGTAGCAATACTAAACTTAGTGGCGCACGGGTGCGTAACGCGTATGCAACCTACCTTCAACTGGGAGATAGCCCCTCGAAAGAGGGATTAATACCCCATAGTAATTAGATAAGGCATCTTATTTAGTTTAAAGTTCCGGCGGTTGAAGATGGGCATGCGTGACATTAGCTAGTTGGTGAGGTAACTGCTCACCAAGGCTACGATGTCTAGGGGTTCTGAGAGGATGATCCCCCACACTGGTACTGAGACACGGACCAGACTCCTACGGGAGGCAGCAGTAAGGAATATTGGTCAATGGACGCAAGTCTGAACCAGCCATGCCGCGTGAAGGATGACTGCCCTATGGGTTGTAAACTTCTTTTGTACGGGAATAAACCCAGGTACGTGTACCTGGCTGAATGTACCGTAAGAATAAGGATCGGCTAACTCCGTGCCAGCAGCCGCGGTAATACGGAGGATCCAAGCGTTATCCGGATTCATTGGGTTTAAAGGGTGCGTAGGCGGATTTGTAAGTCAGTGGTGAAAGCCTGCAGCTCAACTGCAGAACTGCCATTGATACTGCAAGTCTTGAGTACACTTGACGTGGGCGGAATGTGTCATGTAGCGGTGAAATGCTTAGATATGACACAGAACACCGATTGCGAAGGCAGCTCACGAAATTGTAACTGACGCTGAGGCACGACAGCGTGGGGATCAAACAGGATTAGATACCCTGGTAGTCCACGCCGTAAACTATGAATACTCGATGTTGGCGATATACTGTCAGCGTCTAAGCTAAAGCATTAAGTATTCCACCTGGGGAGTACGGTCGCAAGATTGAAACTCAAAGGAATTGACGGGGGCCCGCACAAGCGGAGGAGCATGTGGTTTAATTCGATGATACGCGAGGAACCTTACCAGGGCTTGAAAGTTAGTGACCGCTGCCGAAAGGTGGCTTTCCTTCGGGACACGAAACTAGGTGCTGCATGGCTGTCGTCAGCTCGTGCCGTGAGGTGTTGGGTTAAGTCCCGCAACGAGCGCAACCCCTATTTTTAGTTGCCAGCGAGTAATGTCGGGGACTCTAAAGAAACTGCCCGCGTAAGCGTGGAGGAAGGTGGGGATGACGTCAAGTCAGCACGGCCCTTACGTCCTGGGCTACACACGTGCTACAATGGGTGAGACAGAGGGCTGCTACATAGTAATATGATGCTAATCTCGAAACTCGCTCTCAGTTCGGATTGAGGTCTGCAACTCGACCTCATGAAGCTGGATTCGCTAGTAATCGCGTATCAGCAATGACGCGGTGAATACGTTCCCGGGCCTTGTACACACCGCCCGTCAAACAATGGAAGTTGGGGGTACCTAAAGTCAATAGCCGCAAGGCGTTGCCTAGGGTAAAACCAATGACTGGTGTTAAGTCGTAACAAGGTAGCCGTACCGGAAGGTGCGGCTGGAACACCTCCTTTCTAGAGATGATTTGCTTCACTTCGTTTACGAAGTTGATATTTGTTATTTCTACCTTCTCATTATTCATAATACTACCCAAAGCTCAACTGGTGATGGTGTTCACCATCCGAGTGCAGGTAACTATCTTAAGAAATAGTCCCGTAGCTCAGTTTGGTTAGAGCACTACACTGATAATGTAGGGGTCAGCAGTTCAAATCTGCTCGGGACTACATAGAGTATTGGGGAATTAGCTCAGCTGGCTAGAGCACCTGCCTTGCACGCAGGGGGTCAACGGTTCGAATCCGTTATTCTCCACCAACTAGCTCTTTAAAAAAAGTGAATTAGCTCAATGGCAGAGCAATTCTGATCGTAAGATCAGCTTGGGAACCGGTTCGATTCCGGTATTTACTACAAAAGGTGTTAAAACCTTATGTTCTTTGACATATTGAAAGAAAATACGAGAGATAAATACAGAAATGTTATTTGTCTGTTTGAAAAGAAAGTAATCAAGGGCGCGCGGAGGATGCCTAGGCTCTCAGAGGCGAAGAAGGACGTGATAAGCTGCGATAAGCTCCGGGGATCAGCACATATGAATTGATCCGGAGATTTCCGAATGGGGAAACCCGATATGCTGAAGGCATATTATCCATAATGGAGGCGAACCTGGGGAACTGAAACATCTAAGTACCCAGAGGAAGAGAAAACAATTGTGATTCCCTAAGTAGTGGCGAGCGAACGGGGAATAGCCCAAACCATATTTGTTAAGGCAAATACGGGGTTGTAGGACTGCAACATTGACTTTATTTTGATAGTGAAAGGTTCTGGAAAGTTCCATCATAGAGGGTGATAATCCCGTACACGAAATCAAAGTAATACATAGCAGTATCCTGAGTACCACGGGGTCGGAGACGCCTTGTGGGAATCTGCCGGCACCATCCGGTAAGGCTAAATACTCCTGAGAGACCGATAGTGAACTAGTACCGTGAGGGAAAGGTGAAAAGAACCCTAAATAAGGGAGTGAAATAGTTCCTGAAACCGCGCGCTTACAAGCGGTCGGAGCCCTGCGGGGTGACGGCGTGCCTTTTGCATAATGAGCCTACGAGTTACTCTTTACTGGCAAGGTTAAATACTTTAGGTATGAAGCCGAAGCGAAAGCGAGTCTGAATAGGGCATTCAGTCAGTAGAGGTAGACGCGAAACCTTGTGATCTACCCTTGGGCAGGTTGAAAGGCGGGTAACACCGTCTGGAGGACCGAACTGGTAAACGTTGAAAAGTTTTCGGATGACCTGAGGGTAGGGGTGAAAGGCTAATCAAACTGGGAAATAGCTCGTACTCCCCGAAATGCCTTTAGGGGCAGCCTCGAGGTTGAGTGTCATAGAGGTAGAGCTACCGATTGGACTAGGGGGCTTCACCGCCTACCAAATCCTGACGAACTCCGAATACTATGACATATACTCGGGAGTGAGGCTGTGGGTGCTAAGGTCCATGGCCGAGAGGGAAAGAACCCAGACCATCAGCTAAGGTCCCCAAATTTATGTTAAGTTGATCTAACGTGGTCCGATTGCATTGACAGCTAGGATGTTGGCTTGGAAGCAGCCATTCATTTAAAGAGTGCGTAACAGCTCACTAGTCGAGCGATCGGGCGTGGATAATGACCGGGCATCAAACATAATACCGAAGCTATGGATTTGTCGTAAGACATCTGGTAGGGGAGCATTCCAGCAGCACTGAAGGTGTGGCGTGAGCCATGCTGGAGCAACTGGAAAAGCAAATGTA
>CAMCXT010000002.1 GCA_945883545.1 Chitinophaga pinensis
AGTGGTGATCGGAGCAGGAATGGCAGGGCTTACGGCAGCGGCGCTATTGGTGAAGGAAGGAAAGTCGGTGCTGATACTTGAACGCAATTATCTTCCTGGTGGATGCTCATCGTCGTATTTTCGAAAGGGATACATTTTCGAAAGTGGCGCCACAACTTTGGTAGGATTGGATGCAGGTATGCCATTGCGGACAGTCTTAGATGAAACGGGAATAATCTTAGATGCGCGAAAGCTGGAAGTTCCGATGCAGGTATTTCTGCCCGATGGGCTGATGTTGACTCGGTTTCAAGACCGCGATCAATGGATTGATGAAGCTCAAAGAGTTTTTGGAGGGAAGTGCATGGCCGAATTCTGGAAGTTCTGCTTCAAGATCAGCGATTTTGTTTGGGACAGTTCGAGGCGATATCGGTTCTTCCCACCGCAGAAAATCGAAGATTGGTTTTCGTTGGTGAAGAATTTAAAAGTTGCCGATCCTTGGTTT
The DNA here is from genome assembly GCA_945883545.1 of Chitinophaga pinensis. GTDB lineage: Bacteria > Bacteroidota > Bacteroidia > M30B66 > M30B66 > CAMCXT01. The sequence continues at coordinate 482 of CAMCXT010000002.1, forward strand.
GCGCGATATGCATTTACCTCTACAGCCTCATTGTTAAAGCGATTCGGTTTGTACGAAAATGAAGCCTTTAAAACTTTTGTGAATGAGCAGTTGATGATCACTGCGCAAAATAAGATGGAAGAAGTGAACGTGCTTTTTGGAGCTACGGCACTTTGCTACACAAATAGCGGCAACTATTATTTACCGGGCGGAATGGTGAGTATGGTGAAAGCATTTACTGATTATATCGGGAATCAAGGAGGGCATTTGTTGCTTAGAACAGCGGCAGAGGCAATTGTTCCCAATGGAGAGAATTTCACCATTAAATTTGGAGAAGATGCTGTGATCGCTCGATCGGTTGTTTCGGCTATTCCAATGAACAACTTGGCGAAACTTCTCCCCGAAAAACATCCATTAAAACTGAAGGCTACGCAGCAAACCATCGAAACCAAGAAGCTCAATTCGGCGCTTCAAATGAGCATTGTCTTGAAAGACCGTTTGTTTCCGAACTGTTTGCATTATCAGATTCATCAACCCAATGGTGGAAGCATCTTTTTGAGCTTGAGCAGCGCCGACGATCGGTTGAGAAGTCCTGAAGGACATCGCGTTGCCTCCATCAGCACACATGCAAAAACAAGCGATTATTTCGACTCAAATAAGCAAGATTGGGCAGAACAAGCCATCGAATTGCTCGTTAAAAGAGGCTTAATCAAATCTGAAGATATTATTTTGAAGCACGTTTCGGGTCCAGAAGAATGGTTACAATGGACTGGAAGAGCAGGTGGTTTCGTTGGTGGGTATCCACAATTCAAGGATGTTTTGCCATGGAAAATGAACAAGCACCAACTTGGCGCAAATATTTATGTATGCGGCGATTCTGTGTATCCTGGACAAGGTATTCCAGGTGTTGTGATGAATGGTTGGCAGGTGGCTGGCAGATTGCTTCGGGATTCAGTTTAGATCCATAGAAGAATAGATTATATTTGATTTTCGAGAATGAGCCTATTCGAATGATCAAAAAATTCCTAGTCACAACATTGCTTTTGTTTTCAGCATTTCAATCTGATGCTCAAAATATTGTTTTGGCTCCACAAGTGATTTCTAGTCAGGGCCAGCATTTTCAAAATGCACAATTCGAACTTTCATGGACAGTTGGCGAAATGTCGGCAGTGAGCACATTGTCGTCAGGAAATAACATTTTCACACAAGGCTTCCACCAGCCCGACAAATTTACCATAGCATTTACTGAAGATCTAATGTCGACTTGGTCGGCGGGTTTGTACCCGAATCCTGCTGATGCCTATGTTACACTTTCTCTCAATGCTGTAAACAATACAGAAATGGTGGTTGAAATCCTTGATGCTGCAGGAAAATTGGTGAGGAGTCCACAAATGCTTCAAGTATTCCCAGGGCAGCAGCAAATCGATTTCCCGTTAACTGATTTTTCAAGTGGCATTTATCTTCTACGACTTACTACTGTTGATAGAAAGTACCAACGCAGTTATAGATTCAATAAGTCGCATTCTTGATTTATCAAACTTCCTGTAAATGGTCGAAATCTAAACTGTTTCGTCCCTTTTTATTTTGAATTTAGAGAGTCTTTTGCTGCTTGAAGTAATTCGGAAGCCATCAAATCTTCAGGGTTCAATTTTGTAGCCATTTCGAGGTCTTCAAGGGCAAGTTTGAATTTCCCTTCCCGCATATAATATTCTGCTCTTCCAAAATAGTAGTAAGAATATTTTGGGTACAATTTGATGGCTTGTTCTAAGTCGGGAAGGCCTTTTTCTGGTTTGAATTGGTTGAGATAAACAATTCCACGTTGAAACCAAGCATCAGGGAATTTTGGATCCAATGAAATGCTTTTGGAAAAATCAGCAATCGCTTTGTCGAAATCTAAAAACCGTTGAATCGAGGTTCCGGAACTTCGGTCTTCATCGAAAAATCTTGAGTGTAAATAACCTCGGTAATACCATGAAAGATGGTAGTTTGAATCTCTACGAATAGCTTCGTTTAGCTCTGCTAAGGTTTGGTCGAAGGCATCTTGGTAATAATGAATTTTCGATTTCTCTATCCATACTTCTGCACCAATTCGGCCTGATAGAAAATTGATTTTTTGGAGCACTCGAACAGCTTGAACGGTATCTCCAGAATCGGCAAGTGCACGGGCAAGTTCCAATGAAGCATCATGGCAATCGGGCCATTTTTTAACTGCATATTGAAGATCTTCGATTGATTTTCGAAATTTCTGGATGCGTCGAAATCCAGATGCTCTTATTTGAAATGCCTTGCAAGAAGAGTCGCCTTGTGCTAAAAGCGAATTGATTTCTACGATTGCTCCTAAGTAATCCTCTTGCTGTAGTTCGCTTTCAGCCCGCGCCAAATAGTCGACCTTTGACTTACAAGAAGCTAAAATCAACAGTACTACGAAAGAAAAGAGTTTGCCGAAAGTGTGCTTATTCATAGCCGGAATTACCCAGCAAACTTAAGGTTTCATCGGTATATGTGATACAATCAGCTTGTCGACCATTTACCGAAGTACAACTCAATGCTTCAATTTCAAGTGCGTCTTGTGAAATCCGCAATTCTGGTTTCGATTTCAGTTGATGGATGAAACTTTTTACCATGATAGGATCTTCTGCTAGGCGCTGTTGTTGAATTGGTGTGAGATATTGATCAATCGCAATAGGCTCTGAAGAACCGGTTTTTCTATCCACTTTATAAAAAGCCACCGAATTCTTGTGGTGATTTATTCTCACATCCCAGGAAAAATGAAATGCGGTATCAGCCCATTGAATACTGCCCATTTTGAGGTACATCCCAACAGGCAACATAACTTGTGCGCTGAGGAATAACATAGCAATAATTGGAAACAATCGTTTGTAACGGTATGCCAGCATGTAAGAACCACCAGGCTTGAATACGTCTGCTTTAAATTGGAAAACGTCGTATAGGAAATATGACACTCCAGAAGCCACCCGATGAATTTTCTCGGCTGGCAGAAAAATCGTGCATGAAAGCACAATTAACAAAGGAAAAATCCCTGTTGGCAGCAAAATCATTCCAAGAATTTGCACCATTACAACGGCCCAAAATGCACGGGTTGAAGTTTTAGGATCGAGTAGAAAATGGGGCAGGATAAAGTCGAAAATTACCAAGAGCCAAGACAGGGAAATTGCCAGCCATCCGTTGTTAGCGATTATGGCACTGTTAAATCCGGCTTGCGCGGCAATGTCTTGCAACCACAATGAAACAGGAATGCCCGAATAAAGCCAATCGGAATTCAACTTTGCCATTCCTGCAAAGAAAAACACCATGATGACTTGCACTTTGAAAACAAGCAAAAGCCAACGTGGAGCGAAATCAACTCTTAGGGTTGGCTTTCTAATTAAATCGATAGAAAATAAACGGTGCGCTGGAGAAAAAATGAGCATGACAGCCAGCAGCATCACAAGGTAATAATAGCTTAAATATGAAGCCTTGTCGATAAATGAAACATAGGCAAACAACAACGTGAAGGTGGATGCCGCAATTCTAAAAAACCAACCAGCGGCGAGCATTAAGGCCGAAACGGATATCAAAAGAAAAACCATGATCATGCCCCAAAAAGGCAAAGGACGCATCCATTCTAAACCTTCATAAGGGAAATGCATCACTTGACGCGAAAAGACTTCCGAAACTCGACCAGTCAAAATCATGAGTACTCCCCATGCCGCCATAGTGAAGCCAAACGCTATTCGTAGCGCCACCAAAGGGTAAAGTGAGGCAGGCTTGTAAAGGCCTTCAAGGTTGTTGGTCCAAGTGCGGACGATGTTCTTCAACAGCGCATTCATAGTCCGTATTTATACCTAAATGTACAACCATTTTTGTAAATCAAAGATTGTTTACATCAAACTTCTGTAAACAAATCTGCATTTCATTACTTTGTCGTCAAATTATACGCATATGTTTAAGTGGCTTTCGGCTTTCGTTTTTGCAGTATTTCTGTTGCCTGTTCAGGCACAAATTGCCCTTCGTGGAGGCTTTAGCGCTGGACCAACATTTATTTTAATGGAAGAAAACCAGCAGCTCAACAATGGTTTTTTTACTTCCACCAGAGCGGGCGCGAACCTTGGACTTAACCTATCTATGCAATCGGGCGAGCATTTTTGGAGCAGAGTGGGTGTGAATTACAACCGACTGAACTTCTCGATGAAGCAGAATACCTCAACCGAATACCGAATTGATTTCCGTTATGGGTTAAACAACTTGGAAATTCCACTTCAGGTTGGCGTTACTGGCTACTTGGGTTCGTTGAAACACCGAGAATACCTAGGTGTAGCCTATGTAAATCGTTTGGGAAGAGACTTCAAAACGACCCTTAGCGGAGACAGTGCATCAGTTTATGCTTATTCCACTCCCGAATCGGTTGTGAAATCATCGTATCTCGCATTTGTGGCGGGATTGGAAGTTGGAACTGAATTTAAGAATGATGCAGGTTTATTTTTCGGACTCAGTATGCGTTACAATCCTGAAACACAATACAGCAGTTCGTTCAACACGGCTGTTTTTGGCAACCAACTCGCATCCACAAAAGGCAATTATTTGATGCTTGAAATCACCTACTACCTTCCACGGTTTTCTTATTGGTTTAAGCGCGACTTCACGTATTAATTAACGTGCGATCCACAAAGCAGGATTAAGCTTTGTTTTCCCTTTCCAAATTTCAAGGTGCGCTTCGGTAACACCTTCATCGTTTTCTCCAGCATTACCGATCACTGTGCCGGTTTTAACTTTTTGCCCTTTCTCCACCACTACTCTTCCGAGGTTACTGTAAACAGTAAGGTATTCTCCGTGCTTGATGAGGATGGCATCGCCCGATCCAGGAATTGAAACAACACCCATCACTTCACCTTCATAAATCGCTTTTACAGGTGCATTTTTGCTTGTAGCGATGTCGATTCCATTGTTGTAGGTTGTTATGCCTTTCAATACAGGATGTGCATGCGTTCCAAAGGTTTCGGTGATGGCTCCTTTGTCGACAGGCCATGGCAGTTTTCCTTGATTGGCCTCGAATTTACCAGATAGCGCAGCCGTTTCAGGCGTCATTTTAATTTCTGGATTTGGCGTTGGGCGTTTTTCTGCTGGTTTAGCTGGGTCGACTGCTTTAGGCTTCGAGGCTGATGCCTTGGCTGCTTTAGCTTCTCTAGCTTTAACAGCGGCTCTTTCACGTGCAATTTCTCTTTCGATCACTTTGCGGATTTCAGCATCGAGTTTCTTTTTGGTAGCCTCTTTTTTGATTAGCTCTTTTTTGAGTGTCTTCTCCTTTTTCTGGAGTTTAGACAAGGTGCTCTCCTGCTCCTTTTTTTCAATGCTCAATTCCTTTTTCTCCTGCTCTTCATTGCCCAACAATGCTTGTTTTGAGTTGAGGTCGGTACGGAGCACCTGCATTTTTCCACTGAGTTCGTTCTGCGCATATTCAATCAAACGCGCCTGCTCTTTTCGGTAAGTGGTGTAGGTTTTCAAATAATACAAGCGCTTGTAGGCTTGCTGAATGTTTTGTGCTGAAAAGAAAAGCAACAGTGCCGAACGTTGGTTTCTATTCATATAAGCCCGTTTCACCAAGCGAGAATAAGTTTCCCGCATCCGTGAAAGATCGAACTGCAATTCTTGAATTCGCTTCGAATTGGTTGTAATTGTCGAGTTTAAGAGGTTGATCTCCGTTTGGATGGTGTTGATCAACCGCATCCTATCGGCAAGTTTCTTATTGAGCGCCTTGAGTTGGGAGAGTGAGGCCGTTTTGTTTTTTCGTGTTTCAAGAATAAGCTGACTGGTTTGACGGATCTCTTCCTGTAAGGCCTTTTTGCGAGACTCAAGGTCTGATTTGCTTGCTTGCCCTTTCAATCCCATTGGAAGAAGCAACAAAACGATGCAGCAGTATTTAACGAATCGGCTCATATCCATCAGGAATATTAAATGGAAGATTTAATTCCTTGTTCAGCGCGATTTTGGAGTATTCAAGTGCGATTTTTAGCTCTTTTTTGGCAGAAGCTTCAATGTTTATTTTCGCTGGAACGCTCAATCCATCAATCGTTTCAAAGGCATTGTAGTGCACACTGAACTTTCTTGTTGGTCGATAATCTTGCATTTCCATTCTCGTAATTTTCTGCTGAACAGGCGAATACCAAATTTCTTGGGTTAGAATCTGGGGCGGTTCCAGTTCGTTTTCCCTTTTGATTTTTCGAAACTTCAAGGTGCTCAGAACAAGTTCTGCATTTTCGCGGTCTTGGATGTATTTATCCACACTGTAATGTAAATAGGCATTGCCGATCAAAACCGATTGAATCATTTTGAAATTTACATCAACTTGGAGCATGTTGTTGAGGTAAGCGAACCCTCCTTTGAAGTAGGTCGAGTTCAATCGATTGATGAACCGAACCGAATCTTTGTCGATCAGCACACGAGCGACCTCAATGCCCAAAGCTGGGGATATCGACATCCAGATGGCTGAATCTTTACAAATTCTTAAATTGGCATTGAACGACCTGTTTTCTTTGTCGATTGTGGCATCCACGTTTACACGTGCCGAGAACCAACGGGTATTCAAGTCGCTGCCTTTTACCACTGATGCTAGGCTATCAGCATTTTCGGTCGCTGGTGGAACTTCAATAGCTTGAACAGGAATTGGCTTTGTGACTTCTGGTTTTCTTGTTCTGCAGCTATTGAGCAGAAAAATAGCAACCATTAAAAACAGCAATACAAACGAAGCGTGTTCTCGATTCAATTTCACTCGATCAGATTTTGGTTGTTGATTTTCTGGTCTAGTTTTTCACCTGTGCTGCCAAGCTCTTTGGCTCTTTTCCAAAAATCGAGAGCATCGGCTGTTTTGCCGAGCTTCCATAGGATATCGCCTTTGTGTTCTACGATTGTTCCGCTTTTCATGCCTCCACTTTCGATGGCTTTATCGATCCAAATTGCTGCATTCTGATAGTCGGCTTGTTGGTAATAAATCCATGCCTTGGTGTCGAGAAACGAAGGATTGTTTGGCTTTAAATCGTTGCATTTGGTGCTGAGTTCCAATGCGCGTTCTAATTTGTCTTTTCGCACCGATAAATAATATGCGAAATTGTTGAGTACATAGGTATTGTTGGCATCGTAACGCAGCGCTTTCTCATAGGCTTCATCGCTTTCTTTGAATTGCTTGGTGGCGTTATAGGAATCTCCAAGCGATGCGAAAAACTGTGCTGATAAGGCATTGTTGCCTACTGTGATTTCTGCTCCTCCTTTGAGTGATTCGATGGCTGATTCATATTGCTTAAGTTGAATCGAAGAAATCCCTTTGTACAAGTAAAATACTGGTGATGTAGGAAAGAGCTCAATCGCTTCAGTGCTCAGCTCCACTACTCTTTTATGATTCTTAAGCTCAGATTCGATCATGAGCAATTGGTTCCAAACTCCGAAAACGCTTTTGTCGTCTAGTAAAACCTTTTCGAATTGCTCACGCGCCTCTTCCATTTTTCCTTCTCGGTATAGGAAATCTCCGTAAACAGCTCTTGCTCTGGATGATTCTGGATGAGCTGCTACCATCAAGCTACACAATTCCATCGCTTGCACTGAAAGCTCAGGATATTGCATGCTGAGTTCGTAATACGACGATAACACCTGAAGTTTTAAATCTACGTCTGTGTTCGGATTGCCCATGGCTTTCCGAAGGGCTTCAACAGATTTTTCTTTGTCGCCAGTTCTGCGATAGTACTCAGCAAGCGAAAAATAAACACTTGCATTTGTTGGATCAATTCGAACGACTTCTAAGTATTCCTTGAGCGCATTTTCGTCTTGGCCTTGCTCCTCGTAAATTTCTGCAAGAAAGCCTCTGTAGCTGACTTCATCCGGAAAGGCATTCATCAATTTTCGAATCTCGTCGATCGCCTTCTCGGGCTTTCTCATGCGCATGTAAAGCGACTTTTTCTGAACAGCAAATTCTTCACTGATGCCCATTTGGCTTTCCAATTTATCGAAAATTTTTATGGCTTCATCGTATTTGCCAGTCATGGAATACGCATTGGCCAAAGTGTATTGGTACTCATCGTTTGCAGGATTTGCATCCGCAACAGCTTTGATCAATGGGGCAATTTTTTCCAATTTCCCTGTGCGCTCATAAATGTTAGCTAGAGAAAGTTTGTACCAAATATTCTTCGTGTCGAATTTGATGGCTTGTTGTCCACTAATTTCAGCTAGATCGGCATTTCCGTTTTGCAGATACATTTGAGAAAGCTCATAATGGGCTGCTGCGTTTCTTGGATTGATGCGGATTGCCTGAGAAAATTTGGCAATCGACTGTGGGTAATTTCCAAGCATTTTGTCTTTCGATGCTTCGAAAAACAGGTACGCAAAATCGAGCTCCTCTTTTTCGGTAAGCACAGACGACGACGATGGTGTTGCTACTGCAGCCTGCTTTTGAGGCGATTTACAGGCTACACATGCCGTTGTGAGAATAATGTAAAAGGCAAAACGGGAAATAATATTCATTAGCTAATTAGGTTCACTCTTGGTTCAGCACTGAAAAATCGCCCATGCTGAATTCGAGCTTCTTAAGGTGAATGTGGGCAGAACTTCCAATCATGGAATTCCCTATAACGCTGTTTTGGATCCTCGTATTTTTCTGAACGATAGAATTTACGACCACAGAATTATGAATTTCTGTTCCGTCGCTGATTGAAACGTGCGGCCCAATCACCGAACCGGAAATTTTTACATTCTTTCCGATGAAACACGGTTGAATAATTACTGAATTTTCTTGCTCGATATTTTCGCCAATGGTGTTGGTTTTCGGATTGAGTTCAAGCCAACGTGCATGGGTTGATACGGTTGCATTTTTGTTTCCGCAATCGAGCCATTCGTTCACTTTGCCTGGTGCGAATTTTAAGCCTTTCGACTTCATGTTCTCCAATGCGTTGGTGATCTGAAATTCACCTTTTTCCTTCAAGTCGTTATCGATCAAATACTGAAGTTCACTGCGCAAGTTCTCACCATCGTGGAAGTAGTAAATCCCAATGATTGCCAAGTCGGATACAAATTCTTGTGGCTTTTCAACGAAATCGGTAATGAGACCTTGATCGTTGAGTTTTACTACGCCAAAAGGACGAGGATCCTCCACTTGTTGAACCCAAATCACTGAATCCATCGATTCGTCGAGCTCGAAACTTCCTTTGAAAAGAGTATCAGCAAACCCAACAATCACTTTTCCTTTAAGCGATTCGGCCGCGCACAAAACAGCGTGAGCTGTTCCCATTGGCTCGTCTTGGTAATAAATACTGCCTTTTGCACCTAAATTTTCGGCAACTTTTAGAAGGCTTTTTTCAGCTTCTGCGCCAAAACGACCTATGATAAAAGCAATTTCTTCGATCTTTTCGTGGCATGTGTTTGCCAACTCTTCAACGATGTGATGCACCATTGGCTTGCCTGCGAATTCAATCAGCGGCTTTGGTGTTACCAAGGTATGAGGCCGCATACGTTTTCCCATACCGGCCATTGGGATAATAATTCTCATATGTTTTTCAAATGGGGATCAATGTGTTCCTGTGTGCCCAAACCCTCCTGAACCTCGGTTGGTGTTCTCGAGTTCGATACTCTCCTGCCACTCGGCTTGCTCATGTCGAGCGATTACCAACTGTGCGATCCGCTCACCGTTTTCGATTGTAAAGTGCGTGTTACTAAGGTTTACCAAGATCACTTTCACTTCTCCTCGGTAATCTGCATCGATGGTTCCAGGCGAGTTAAGCACTGTAAGTCCATGTTTTGCTGCCAATCCCGAACGCGGACGAACCTGTCCTTCGAAACCAGCAGGAATTTCCATGAATAATCCCGTGGGGATGAGTGCTCTTTCGAGCGGTGCGAGTGTGATAGGCTCCGACAAGAATGCTCGGAGATCCATCCCTGCTGCAAGTGCAGTTCCATATGTTGGAAGCGGATGGGAAGATTGATTGATAACCCTAATTTTCATGCGGTCTTCAGGCTTGTCCACGTGACGAAGGTAATCTTTTTTTATAGACTTCAATGGCCCATACAAAAGTGATGAACATCAAGCAGATCATGGCTTTCAGCACCCATGATAACCATCCTTCAGCAATCGAAACTTGCGAAAATCCCCAAACCACCAAAGCAACACCTGCTGGGTAACCGATACACCGTTTCAAATCGTAAGGAATCGGATAAAACTTTTGCCCAAGCACATATGAAACAAGCATCATCAATAGATAAACAACGAATGTAACCCAAGAAGCGCCTACATATCCGTAAGCTGGAATCAGGAAATAATTCAAGCCCACCGTGAGCAATGCGCCACCAACAGCCATCCAAGCGCCAAGCCCAGTTTTGTCGTTGAGTTTAAACCAAATGCTCAAGTTGTAGAAAACGCCAAGAAACAAATTGGCCATCAACAGGATCGGCACAACCACTAGTCCTTCTCTGAAATCCTTGCCAACGAAGTTCTGCACAATGTCCATAAACAACATCACGCCAAGGTAAATCAAACTGCAGGTGATGATAAACCAATGCATTACAGTGGCGTAGAGCACTGGAGCATTTTTGTCTTTCGATCGGGAAAAGAAAAATGGTTCGGCCGCAAAGCGGAAGGTTTGGATAAAGATCGTCATCAAAATCGCGACCTTGTAACAGGCTCCAAAAATGCCCAATTCATGCATGGCAACATCTTCGGGAAGTTGATACTTCATGCTCACCCGACTAAACATTTCGTTGGTGATGCCAGCCAAACCACCAACCAGAAGCGGTAATCCGTATGAAATCATTTTGTTCCACAATGGCTTGTCGAAGCTGAAATGCATTTTCAACATGTCGGGAACCATCAACAAAAACGTGGCAACAGAGGCAAATAGATTGGCGAGAAACACATATCCAACGCCGATTTCAGGATTGTACACTAACCAAATCCAGTGATCGGCGATGGCGTTTTCGGCCCACATCGGACAAGCCACCAACCAAAAAAGATTCAGGACAATGTTGATTCCGATGTTGATCAAACGGATTGAGGCGAAACGAAGTGGGCGGTTATCGAGACGCAATCGGGCAAACGGAATTGCAGTAACGGCATCGGTCGCGAGAATCAAGGCAAACCAAGTGATGTACTGCGATTGGTTTGGATAATCGATCCACGAGGCGATTTGTGGGGAAAATATCCACGCAGTGAGGAAAAAGATCAGTGATGATACCAACAATGAGATCAGCGAAGTGCTGAACACCTTTTCCTTGTCTGATTGCTCGCGGGCGAAGCGGAAAAAGGCGGTTTCGAAGCCGTAAGTGAGCACAATCAGCAGAAAAGCGACGTAGGAATACATCTCGGTAACCACACCAAACTGCTCAGGGTTAAACACCCGAGTGTGCAAGGGAACCAACAAGTAATTGAGCAAACGACCAACAATGGAACTCAATCCATAAATGGCTGTTTGGGAAGCAAGCTGGCGTAAAGGGTTCAAGTGGCGATCAGTTTCAGGCGATCAATAACGATCCTGTACAGGCGACCAAGATAAGATTTTATGCGCCTTTGAAATTGGCTTTGCGTTTTTCAAGAAAAGCTTGGGTACCTTCTTTAAAATCTTCGCTTTGGAAGCAACCCGCAAATTCACGGATTTCGGTTTCAAAACCATCTTCATCGAATGCAAAATGGCTATTCACACAACGAATTACTGCAGCAATAGCCAATGGTGCTTTGGTTCCGATTTTTGTGAGGATTTCCTTGGCTTTCGCAATCAATTCCGCTTGAGGAACTACATGATTTACCAAGCCTAAACGATGCGCTTCTGCGGCTGGAATCATGTCGGCAGTCATGAGGAACTCGAGAGCTTTCCCTTTTCCAACAAGCTGCACAAGGCGCTGTGTTCCAGCATATCCCGGCGTTAAGCCGAGGTTCACTTCCGGCTGACCAAAACGCGCTGTTTCGGAAGCCACTCTAATCTGACAAGACATCGCCAACTCGCAGCCACCACCAAGCGCAAAACCATTGATCGCGGCAACGACAGGTTTTTTAGAATGTTCGATAGATGTGAAAACACGATTCCCATCGCGGCTCAGTTTTTCGGCTTCATCGCGAGAAAACGCGGCAAACTCACTGATGTCGGCACCAGCAGCAAAGGCTTTTTCGCCAGATCCTGTAAGCAAAATGCCTCTTACATCGTCGTCGTCGTTGGCAAAACGCACAGCCATACCAATTTCTTGGATGGTTTCGTAGTTGAGGGCGTTGAGTTTGTCGGGACGGTTAATGGTGATGGTGAAAATACCATCTACTTTTTCAGTGAGAATGTTGTTGTAGTTCATATTTTAGCCCTGTTTAGGGTGAAGTTTTGAAGTTGATGACCGTGCGGACGAAGACGACCTTTGCGGTAGATCATGTTAGTATATGGGTGCGATTTACCTTTCCGAATGTTCTTTTGTGCCTCTTCGGGAAGCAACACAATTTCGTGGCATTCTTCGCTGCAGCAATTTGCAAAATGTGCTTTACAATTGTCGCATTGGATGAATAATAAATTACAATCCACATTTGCACAATTGGTGTGGTTGTCGCATGGCTGGCCACATTGATGGCAGTTTGCGATGATGTCGTCGGTGATGCGTTCACCAAGGCGTTCATCAAAAACAAAGTTCTTCCCTTTGAATTTGGAGTCGATGCCTTTGGCTTTTATCTCTTGAGCATAAGCGATGATGCCACCATGTAGTTGGTTTACATCTTTAAATCCGTGGTGTTTGAGGTAAGCTGAAGCTTTTTCGCATCGAATACCACCGGTGCAGTACATGAGGACCTTTTTGTCTTTTTGGTTAGCCAGATTGTCGACTACCCAAGGCAATTCCTCGCGGAAGGTATCAACATCGGGAACGATAGCGCCTTCGAAACGACCAACTTCTGCTTCGTAATGGTTTCGCATGTCGACCACGATGGTTTCAGGATCGTCCATTGCAGCGTTGAACTCTTCGGCTGTGAGGTGATTCCCAACATTGGTTACATCGAAAGCGTCGTCATCAAGTCCGTCGGCGACAATTTTCTTGCGGACCTTTATGGCAAGTTTAAAGAATGATTTTCCGTCATCATCAACTGCGATTTTGAAGGGTACTTTTGCAAAATGGGGATATTGATCGATCCAGTTTCTGAAATCTTCCAAGCGACTTGATGGAAGACTCAGCTGGGCATTCACGCCTTCGCGGGCAATATAAATTCTACCTAAAACGCCCATTTCAACCCAAGCACGGTAAAGAAAATCTCTGGTTTCCTGAAGGTCCTCTAGAATCACATAACGATAAAACGAAAGTGTTGTGCGGGGTGTTGGATCGTTTTGGATTCTTTCTCTGAGGAGATCGGCGTTCACACGGTTATGAAGAAACATGTGCATTAAATTTAGGAGGCCCAAAGATACTAAAGCGACGGGATGGGATTCAATGATAAAAATCAGGAATGCCAAAGAGGGCTTATCGTGGATTCAAACCTTTACTGTATGGGATAAAATTTCTCCACAACTAAATTTTAATCGTCTGATTTTTAAATGCTTGATTTTGTAGTTGGCAGTTTCTAACAATAAAAATACATAGACTGTCGATACATAGACAAGCAATGCTTATTTTTGATTTATGCAAACAAAAGATTTAATCAAAGGAACATTAAATACCATCATCCTGAATCTATTGAAGGAGCATGGTCAGATGTACGGTTATGAAATTACGCAAGAGGTAAAACGAAAAACGGATGGGAAAATTTTGATTCGAGAGGGTTCGCTCTATCCCGCTTTGCACAAATTGTTAGCCGATGGAATGGTAATGACGGAGGAAGTGTTAGTTGGTCGTCGTTCTCGGATTTACTACAAACTCACTTCCAAAGGGCATGAGCAAACGATTGAACAAACCACCGAGCTCTTAGGCTTTTTAGATACAGTTGCTTTATTGATTTATCCTGATAAAAAACTAGCAAATGGTTGAACTAACTGAAGCACAGATCGATCATTTGAATGACTTGATCTGTAGTAAGATTGAAAGCAAAACATTACGTTCTGAAATCCTTGACCATTGTTGCTGCAGTATTGAGTCGCTGATGGAAAAAGGTAAAAGTTTCGATGAGGCGTGCCAAGAAGCCCTTTGTTTATTGCATCCAGCTGGGCTATCGAAAATTGAAATGGATGTTCATCTTGCTTTAAACCAATTAATCCCTTTAATCATGAAAAAAACACTTTTTTTCTCAGGCATCATTGCCACGTTTGCGATTTCTGCTGGTTTACTTTTTAAGTTCATGAAGTGGCCTGAAGGCCAATTGTTGATGCTGATCGGAAATGTCTTTTTGTTGTTCAGCATGATTGGATTACTAATTCAGCTCATTCGTTTCCCAGCTGCATTTAAAGGAATTTCCTTCAAGCGCACATTGATTGGCACCATTGCTGGGCTTTTGATTTCTACTGGATTGATTTTTAAAATTATGCATTGGCCATCAGCCAACATTCAATTTACTTTAGGAATGGGGCTTCTGATTGTCTTCTTTCTTCCGATTTTCTTTTGGGAGATTTACAGCAAAGAAATCCTCAACAAACAGGCAATACGTTGATTTTTAAAATCACTTGAGAAACAATTCTGCAATCTGAACAGCATTTGTTGCAGCGCCTTTGCGGAGGTTGTCGGATACAACCCACATGTTGAGCGTATTGGGCTGACTTTCATCACGGCGCAAGCGGCCCACAAAAACTTCATCGCGGTTGTGCGCCGTAAGCGGCATCGGATAAATTTTTTCGGAGGGATCGTCTTGTAAAACGACACCCGGCATTTCGGAAAGCAATTGACGCACTTCGGCAAGATCGAAGTCGGTTTTGAACTCTACATTCACTGATTCGGAATGACCGCCTACGACAGGTATACGCACTGTTGTAGCGGTTATACGGATATTTTGGTCGCCTAAGATCTTGCGCGTTTCATTTATCATCTTCATCTCTTCTTTGGTGTACCCATTGTCGAGAAAAACATCCACTTGCGGAATCACATTTAGGTCGATTTTGTAGGGATAGGCCATTTCTCCAACTGCACCATTTCGTTCGTTCATGAGTTGGTTAACTGCTTTTACACCTGTTCCAGTAACACTTTGGTAAGTAGACACCACAATGCGCTCAATGCCGTATCTGTCGTACAAAGGCTTTAAGGCAAGCACCATTTGGATGGTTGAACAATTGGGGTTTGCAATAATCCAATCGTCTTGACCCAATAAATGACCGTTAACCTCAGGAATAACAAGCTTTTTGGAAGGATCCATTCGCCAAGCTGATGAATTGTCGATCACGCGGATACCCGCCATAGCATAGCGGGGCGCCCATTCCAACGAAGTGCTTCCCCCGGCCGAAAACAAGGCTAGATCAGGCTTAGCGGCGATTGCGGCTTCATGGTTAACAACAGTGTAGGTTCGGCCCGAAAATTCGATTTTCTTTCCCGCGGAGCGGTCTGAAGCAACCGGAATAAGCTCACTAACAGGAAATTGCCTCTCCGAAAGCACCTCTAACATTTTGCTTCCAACCAATCCGGTGGCGCCTACAACAGCAACTTTCATTCTTAACGTAGAGTTTGAATTGTTTGGTTTATTTTGGTCAATTCTTGGTGAGTCGATTTTGACGGTCGGCCTGCTGCAAAAGTAAAACCTTAACCCGGTACAGAATTATGCTGCTGAGGATTTTTATTTGTTTGATGCTTTGCTGCTCTTTCGGTGCGGTAAACGCCCAATTCACGGAGAATTTCTCTGATGGAAATCTAGATGTTGCGCCGACTTGGACAGGCGATACTGACGAATTTCTGATTGATGCTGCTTTGGATCTTCAAAGCAATGGCGATACAATTTCTTCCACAAATCGAGAGATTTTTATTTCAACCCCATCTACATCGATCAACAATACGCAGTGGGAATTCTTTGTAAATCCGAAAGTTTCAACCTCTTCGAACAATCGGATGGATGTGTTTCTAACCTCCGACATTGCGCAATTAACAGGCGACAACCGAGGCTATTTTGTACGAATTGGAGGCACTCCCGACGAAGTTGCATTGTTCAGAAAAGATGGAACAGGAACTGAAACCTATGTAATTACTGGCACTTCAGGAATTATCAATAGCTCTTCGTCCAATCCAACCAAAATTAAAGTAACACGCGATGCTGCAGGTAACTGGACCCTTTTTGCCGATTATGAAGGCTCAGGTTTGTTGTACAACTTGATTGGAACGGCAAACGATGTAACCTATTTGAGTTCTGCACATTTTGGCTTGTTGGTTCGGTACTCAAATACGAATCGACTGAAATACTATTTTGATGATGTGTATGTGGGCGATATCATTGTTGACCTCACTCCGCCTGAAGTTTTGCAACTCAATGTAACAGGCGCTCAGAATCTTGAATTGGTTTTCTCTGAAAATATCGAAGAAACATCTGCTCAAAGAGATTCAAATTATTTGGCATCCAATGGTTTGGAATTCCCTGACACAAGTATTAGAAACCCATTGTTGTTTCAACGTGTGAACTTGGAATTTGCATCTCCATTTGTTGAAGGCCAAATCTACACATTGGAAATTTCGGGCGTGAAGGATCTTGCAGGAAACACGATAGCAACAACTACACGCTCATTTGTTTACTACCGTGCGAAACCATACGATATTGTAATCAACGAAATCATGGCCGACCCGACCCCTGAAGTGCTTCAGCCAGATGCAGAATGGATTGAGTTACACAACCGAACGCAATACCCAATCAACCTCGAAAATTGGATTTTAAAGGTAAACACCACCGAACGAACTATTCCAGCAGTAACAATTCTGCCTGATAGTTTCCTTGTACTTACTAGCTTAAGTGGCTTTGAGGCTTACTTTGGAGCAGTTGCCGTGAAGGATGTGCCTTCTTTCCCAGGTTTGACAAACACAGGTGCCTCGATTTCACTGATCGATCCGAGCAATGAAGTTATTTCAAGTGTTACTTACAGTGATCAGTGGTACAACGACAATGTGAAGAACCTCGGAGGCTGGTCGCTCGAACAAATTTCACCCCTCAAACCTTGCGAAGGAACTACCAATTGGACAGCTTCAAACGATGCTGGTGGCGCGACACCAGGAAGACAAAATTCGGTTTACCAAAATGCTTCAGATGCTACTTCTCCTGAAATTTCGCGCATTGTGCTTGTAACGAACGATACGATTAGAGTGTTTTTCAATGAAACAGTTCCCGCAGAAAGTGCATCGAACCTCAACGCTTATTCAATCGACAATGGCATAGGATCTCCGGTGGGAATTGTGCTTTATCCACCCGACTTCAAATCGGTGAAACTCGCATTGCCTACAGCAGTATCCTCTGGAATTATTTACTCACTAACGATAGGCGATACACTCCGTGATTGTGTTGGAAACCTTTTTAATGCCGCAAAAAGCGGAAGATTTGCAGTGCCTGAACAAGTAGCTCCAAACGATATTGTGATCAACGAAATTCTGTCCGATCCTCGCGACAACGGAAGCGACTTTGTTGAAATCTACAACCGTTCAAATAAGATCATTGATCTCTCGACACTCATTTTGAGCGGCCAAGATACAGTGGCCAATGTGCTCGAGGATGCAGAACAAATTGCCCCAGAGGGATATCTTATGTTTCCAGGAGAATACTTGGTTTTAACAGAAGATGAGAATGCAGTAAAAACTGAGTATTTGACTTCGGCTCTGAATGCATTTTTTCAGATGTCTGATTTTCCAGCCTATAACAATGAGGATGGAATTGTAGTGCTTTCTACCTTGTCGAGTAGCGAGATTATTGATCGAAAAGTCTATACCACCGATCTTCATTTTGCCTTGTTGAACACCCTCGATGGAGTAAGCTTGGAAAGGATCAATTTCGATCGTCAAGCGGACGATAATACCAATTGGAATTCTGCGTCTTCGCAAACTGGCTATGCAACACCTGGTTATAGGAACTCTCAATTTGCACTCATTTCCGAAGCACAAACTGGAGATTTGTCTGTAAGCCCTGAAGTTTTCTCACCCGACAACGACGGTTTCGACGATGTATTGAGCATTTCCTATCGTTTCGATCAACCTGGATACACTGGAACATTTGCCATTTACGATTCGAAAGGGCGATTGGTGAAATATGTTGGAAGGGCGCAATTGCTTGGCACTGAAGGCACTTTGAGTTGGAATGGAATCAATGAGGACAACGAAAAGGCAGGAATCGGCATTTACGTTGTTTACTTAGAAGCCTTCGATTTGAAAGGCAATGTGGTGAAAATCAAGAAGCCTTGTGTTGTTGCTTCAAAACTGTAACTCGATTTAAGCTTTCAAGTTTTTGTTAAACATCGGGTCTCGCTCTTCGATCACCTTGAACATATCGTTGAAGATGCGTTCCTTCAATGCATTCACATCTTCGCGTTTGAGACCTTTGGTTTCGTAAGGCCCAAGATGTTGGATTTCGATGGTTCCGGGGCGAACGCTAAATCCGTCGGAAGGCGTAATCGCTCTAGCGTTAATCGCACACATGGCCACAATTGGATAGCCTGATTCAATGCCAAATCTAAATGCACCATCATAAAATGCATTTAAAGGGTTTGCCCCTTTGTTTCTAGTGCCCTCAGGGAAAATAAAAATGGTTGCGCCACCTTGCAGCTCCTCCAACATCGCCCTGGAACTACGCTCACGTGATTCACGACTGCTTCGATCTACCATCACACATACAGTTGAAAACAGATAACCCAACAGGGGCATTTTCTTCAATTGCACTTTTGCCAAAGGCTTGATCGACGTTGGCATCGTGTAAGCACCAATGAACATATCGAGATTGGATCCGTGGTTCGACACAACAATACAAGGAAGGTTATTGAAAAGCCTTTCGCGGTTCTTCACCCGAATTCTAATTAAGCCTGCAGCAAAGAAAACTGCCGCCCAAAACTTGTTTACCGCCATCATCGGGCGTTGTGCCTTTTTCCTAAAGAGCAACAAGAAAATAGCGCTCAAAATGGAAGCGCTCACCAAAAAACACAAAAAGACACAGATTAGCCAAAGCCAATACGGTATCAACAAAAAGTAAGAGAGGATTCGAAGCACGCCCAAATGTATAACTTGTGTCTAATGTTGAATGGCATTCTGAAAAATTTAATCTTCAAAACACTCAATGCTGGTATTCAACAAGACTTGTTGATTGGATTTGAAGAAATCTGAGATTTCGGTCTCGAAAGAATGTAATTTTAGCCCGTGAATCCTGAAATTCTTATCGTTGGGCAAGGGCTTGCTGGAACAACCTTAGCGTTGCAATTGTATCGTTCAGGAATTCCGTTTTTGGTTGTCGACAATCCGAGTATTTCTAGGTCATCAAGAGTTGCTGCAGGCCTATTTAATCCTGTTGTATTCAAACGCATGAATCTTGGTTGGAGAACGCATGATTGTTTGAAGGAAGCCATGTCGTTTTATCGTTTTGTTGAACAATTAACAGAGTCGTCTTTTTGCCACGCAAACGGAATGCACAGGATCCATGGTTCGGCCGATGAAAGGAAACTTTGGGACGAAAGATTGTTGGAATTGGGATGGGAACATCATATTGAAGATACATTACCGGCCGAAAACCACCCTTGGCTCAATCAGCCTTTTGATGGGGCAAGAGTAAAATCGGCTGGATTTATCAATACGCTTGAATACCTTCATTCGGTTGGAAATTGGCTCAAAAACCAGCATTTACTCATCGAAGCAACCTTTCAATATGAAGCACTTCGAACTTCTGAGCCAATGCTTCAATGGCAAGACCTCCAATTCAACAAAGTGGTTTTTTGTGAAGGATTTAAACTAGCCGAAAATCCTTGGTTTCCTGAAAGCTATCTAAATCCTGCCAAAGGCGAAGTGCTGATCATTGAAGCTCCAGATTTACCACAAGAAGTTATCAATGGGAAAGTGTATTGTGTTCCTTTAGGTAACAACCAATTTAAGGTGGGTTCTACATATGCTTGGAATCAATCTAACCCGCTTCCAACGGAGGAGAAAAAGCAGGAACTCATCCAGGCCCTTCAAAAGATGCTCTGTGTTCCCTTTGAAGTGATTGATCATGAAGCAGGCATCCGTCCAACGGTAATTGACCGGCGGCCAATATTTGGAGCTTCGACGCTTCACTCAAATATTTTTGCCTTTAACGGACTCGGTACCAAAGGAGTTGTATTGGCGCCTTTGTTGACCAAAGAAATTGCACAGTTCTTCCTTGACGGCACTCCTATTCCGGAAGATTATTCCATAGAACGTTTTCAATGGAAACAGTCGCATTAAAACCAAGTCATTCGACTTATTTCGAAAACCTCGACACCACCAGGTTTTTAGGCTTCCTGCATGTTTTTCTTGCCCATTGCTTTTTTACAACCAATCCTACAATTGCATCCTCGCCTGAATTTCATTTGGCAACGGTTTCGATAAAAGCAGGGTTTCTTGGGTTGGATTATTTCTTCGTGCTTTCATCCTTTCTGCTCACATGGCTTGCCTTAGAGGAAATGCGAAAAACCGGAAATTTCAATCCGACGCTTTTCCTAATCCGGCGAGGCATCCGACTTTGGCCTCTCTACTTTTTGCTGCTGTGCCTCGTGTATGGCTTCTATCAATTTTTCGGAGATTCAATGGGGTTAAAACCCCTCCCACCCGCTGCAGTATTCTTCTTTTTTATCTCGAACTTTTATATCATCCAGCACGGACAAGATTTCTTGTTTTTACTCGTCTTCTTTTGGTCGATTGCCGTTGAAGAGCAATTCTACCTTTTTTGGGCTATCGTGCTAAAATTCCTGCAAAAGCATCTCCTCCGCGTCAGCTTCTTGATGGTTTTTGCATCGCTCATTTTTCGCTATTTCTATAGAAACGATAGTCACACCTTAAGCTTTCACACCCTTAGCATGATAGGTAACTTCGGCATGGGCGCATTGGCTGCTATCATGGCCTTCCGTTCATCGGCTTTTCGTGGCTTATTTATCAACGTTTCTAGGGGTACTAGCATCTTGGTTTACCTGATCTTGTTGTTGTTGCTATTGAATTATTTCCAGTGGTTCAATAGTGGCTTTATGCTTGTTTTCGAAAAGCTGATTTTTTCGGTATTCTTTGTTTATTTGATCATGGAGCAAAGTTTCGCCAAACGGCCACTCATCGCTTTGGGACAATTTAAAACGCTAAGTTATTTAGGTCAACTTTCTTTGGGTTTGTATTGTTACCATGGCTTTGTTCTCACTTTGATGATTCCTTTGATGAAAGCCAATGGATTGGCAGAACGCCCGCTTCAAGTGTTTCTGATCAATCCCCTTTTGATTTTTTTACTTACGATGCTCCTTGCAATTGGCAGCTATGAAACCATGGAAAAGCGAGTTCATCAATTGAGACGTCACTTTTATCCTAAAAAAGCATCACCACAAAGCACTCGAAAATGAAAGAAAATCTATCTCATATCCTTACTTCATTGGGCGAAAACCGAGAAGAATATTACAATGCCGTTTCTCCAGCAATTGCACAAACGTCGAACTTTTCGTTTAACACAGTAGCCGAAATGCGCCGTGCCTTGCAGGATGAATTTGGCACTCCATTTTACACACGTGGCTTCAATCCGACAGTGAATATTTTAAGGGAGAAATTGGCTGCATTGGAGGGATGTGAAGATGCTTTGGTTTGTGGGAGTGGGTCGGCGGCGGTTTCAACCGCGGTGATGGGGTTTCTGAAGGCGGGCGACCATGTAATTTGTGTGCAGAAACCTTATAGTTGGACCTACAAACTACTCAATGGAATGTTACGTCGGTTTGGTGTAGAAACGACCTTTATTGATGGCAGTGAAATCCAAAATTTTGAAGCTGCATTGCAAAACAACACTCGTATGGTGTTTATCGAAAGTCCCAATTCGATGACGTTCGAAATGCAAGACATTCGTGCAGTGGCAGCTTTTGCCAAACGCAACAACCTAATTAGCTTGATCGACAACAGCTATGCTTCGCCACTTTTTCAACAACCTCATTTGATGGGGATCGACCTGGTTGTGCATTCTGCGACGAAGTTTCTTAATGGGCATTCGGATGTGGTGGCAGGCGCAATTTGTGGAAGTAAAACACACATTCAGCAGTTGTTTGCCAACGATTGGATGACCTTGGGGCCATCAATTTCTCCAAACGATGCTTGGTTGATTATCCGCGGGTTGAGAACACTTGAACTTCGTGCAAACCGATCGGCAGAAACCGCAGAAAAGATTGTTCCCATTCTCGAAAATCATCCGAATGTGGAAAAAGTTTACTGGCCGTTTTCCACTTCAAACCCACAAGAAAAATTGGCAAAATCGCAAATGTCAAGGTGTTCGGGCATGTTTAGTTTGGCAATTAAAGCCGATGATGCACTCGGTGTTGAACGATTTTGTGATAATCTGAATCATTTTCTTTTGGCTTGTTCTTGGGGAGGATATGAGTCGCTTGCCTTTCCTGTGTGCGGTTTAGCGCAATCTATATCATACACCAATTCGCCGGTTCCTTGGAATTTAGTGCGGATGTATGTAGGCATTGAAGACTCTGATTTGTTGCTCCAAGACTTGCTTCAAGCCTTGGATAAGGTTTAATGGAAGTGAATGTGTGAACTTTTTTTACATGGATTTGTTTGAACGTCACAGAACACCATCCATGACTGAACTGAAAACGCTGAGCCTGCAGGATATCGACCGGATTATTGAAATGGCGTGGGAAGACCGAACGCCATTTGATGCGATTTTTACCCAGTTCGGACTTCGAGAAGACGACGTAAAGGCCTTGATGAAACGAGAACTTCATCCGAACAATTGGAGAAAGTGGAGAGCTCGTGTGCATGGAAGAATAACCAAGCACAGAGCATTGAGTTCGCCCGAAATGTCGCGCTTCAAATGCAGTATGCAGAAGTCGACCGGCAACAGAATCAGCAAACGCTGAAGCTTCTAGTTGATATACGGTTTTTTTTACCTTTAGAGCCCCAAAATCATCACAAATTATGACAGGATCCACGGATCGGGTGCTGGTGATCGGTTCTTCCGGTCAGATCGGCACCGAACTCGTTCAACGTTTAAGAGAAATCTATGGCAACGATCACGTTATTGCTTCTGATCTCCGAGCGCCAATTGTTTCAGAAGGCCCTTTTGAACAGTTGGATGTACTAAATCGTCAGGCCCTGATCGACATTGTTCAAAAACACAAAATCACTCAAATATACTTACTTGCGGCAGTGCTTTCTGCCACAGGCGAGAAAAACCCAATGTTTGCTTGGGACCTGAATATGAACAGCTTGCTGTATGTATTAGAATTGGCAAAAGAGGAGAAAATCCGCGTGTATTGGCCTAGTTCAATTGCTGCATTTGGGTCCAATACACCTAAAAACAATACACCTCAACACACCATTATGGAACCGGGCACTGTTTACGGTTTCAGCAAATTGGCGGGTGAACGCTGGTGTGAGTATTACCACCAAAAGTTTGGCGTAGACGTTCGTTCTTTGCGTTATCCAGGCTTGATCGGTTGGAAATCTGCTCCTGGCGGAGGAACGACAGATTATGCTGTACATATCTTCCACGAGGCTCTTGAAAAAGGTTCATATACAAGCTTCTTGTCGGCAGAAACGCGTTTGCCCATGATGTACATGAGCGATGCGATCGATGCAACGATTGGCATCATGGAAGCTCCTGCAGAAAAAGTTAAGATTCGAAGTTCATACAATCTCGCTGGCTTCAGCTTTACTCCTGATGAACTTGCAGCTGAAATCCGCACGTTTATTCCCAATTTTGAAATCAGCTATGCTCCAGATTTTCGTCAAGCAATTGCAGATTCTTGGCCAGCATCTATTGATGATTCTCCTGCAAGAGCCGATTGGGGTTGGATGCCAAATTACGACTTGCGTAAAATGACGGAAGAAATGTTGGTGAACCTTCGCTCCATGAAAGCCTTGGTGAAATAAGCATCGAAATCCCATCCCCGGACGGGAAATTATTTGCCCAAGCCGATACCGAACGGTAACTTCGCAGGCTTAGTCCTCATTTATGTTATCGCATCAATTATTCATTTACAACACCCTGAGCCGTCAAAAAGAACTGTTCGAGCCAATAAACGCTCCACATGTAGGCTTATATGTTTGTGGTCCAACAGTTTACGGGGAGGCGCATCTTGGTCATGCTAGGCCTTACGTGACCTTCGACGTGTTGAACCGTTTTCTCACACACATTGGGTATAAGGTCCGTTACGTGAGAAACATCACCGACGTTGGGCATCTTGAAAACGATGCAGATGAGGGTGAAGACAAAATCGCTAAAAAAGCGCGTTTGGAGCAGCTCGAACCAATGGAAATTGTTGAGCTCTATACGAACAGTTTCCACGAGTCGATGCGGATGCTCAACAACAACCATCCAGGCATTGAACCGCGTGCTTCAGGGCACATTCCTGAGCAAATCGAAATGATTCAGCGCATCATCGACAATGGATTTGCCTATGAATCAAATGGTTCTGTATATTTTGATGTGATCAATTACAGCAAAACCAACGATTATGGCAAGCTTTCGGGTCGTGTTATTGAAGATCTTATTGCAGGTGCAGGAAACGAGCGTCGTGTTTTAGAAGGACAGGAAGAAAAGCGCAATCCCGAAGATTTTGCACTTTGGAAAAAGGCCGATCCTCGACACATCATGCGCTGGCAATCGCCTTGGAGCGAAGGATTCCCAGGTTGGCATATCGAATGTTCGGCCATGAGCCGGAAGTATTTGGGAGAAACATTCGACATCCATGGAGGTGGAATGGACCTCGTTTTTCCTCACCATGAAAGTGAAATTGCTCAATCAAAAGGAAGTTGCGGACATGCTCCTGTGAAATATTGGATGCACAACAACATGATTACCATTAACGGAAGGAAGATGGGTAAATCGTTGGGCAATTTTATCACGTTGAAAGAATTTTTCACCGGCTCTAATGCCTTGCTTGATCAAGCTTACAGCCCGATGACCATTCGCTTTTTTATCCTTCAGGCACACTATAGAAGCACACTCGACTTTTCGAATGATGCTCTAAAAGCTGCAGAAAAAGCTTACAAGCGCATCATCAATGGATTACGTTCGCTTAAGCAAATGCAACATCCTGGTGCTACAGAAAACGAAAGTGCAGAACTTACGGAGCGCATCAACAATGCTGCTAAGCAAGCTTATGAAGGCATGAACGACGATATGAACACGGCCATTGCCTTGGCTTCGCTCTTTGAATTGTTGAAGATTGTTAACTCAATTAAAGGCGGACAAATTGCTTGGGAAACGGTTGGAATTGACGCCTTCGAAAAATTAAAATCCACCTATACCACATTTGTAGAAGATATTTTTGGACTGATTGAGGAGAAAGGAAAGTCGGCAGGAATGCTCGACCTGTTAATGGATACAATTCTTGAGTCGTACAAGAGCGCGAAAGAACGAAAAGACTATGCTTTGGTAGATGCTATTCGTGCGAAAATCAAGTCAGAAGGACTAGTAATTAAAGATGCAAAAACCGGAATATCTTGGGATTATGAAGAATAAATTTACCGCCGCGGCTATTGGGCTGCTTGTTTTCTTTGCATCCTGTGGAAGTGGAAACGATTCTTCGCCTGAAGTAAAGCCAGAGGATGTTAAAAAGAAAGTTGTTCCAGCTGATTTGCCGGCATTTAATGCTGACTCTGCCTATAAATACACTGCGGCACAAGTAGCTTTTGGGCCTCGCGTTCCCAACACTCCTCCTCACGTAAAGTGTGGTGATTATCTTATCGCTGAGCTCAATAAATACGGCGCAACGGTAATTGTTCAAGCTGGAAATGTAACGGCTTACACAGGTGAGTCGTTAAAGTTTCGCAACATTATTGGCCGGATACAACCAGAACTGAAGGAGAGGATTATGATTTCCTGTCACTGGGATACAAGACCATTTTCTGACCGTGATCCGGAAAAGCCCAAGGAGCGTTTTGATGGTGCTGTGGATGGTGCTGCGAGTGCAGGGATTATGCTTGAGATAGCGCGCATTCTAAAAAGTAAACCTGCCACCGTAGGGATCGACTTGGTATTCTTCGATGCTGAAGATTATGGAAATCCATCGGATGGAAACTCCTATTGCCTTGGTTCACAATACTTCGCTGCAAGACCTCCGTTTACAGATAATTTCCCAAAATTCGGCATCAATCTCGACATGGTAGCTGCGCAATCTGCTACCTTTTATTGTGAAGGTTATTCGATGGAATATGCTTCGGATATAGTTTTCAAGGTGTGGGATATTGCAAATGAATTGGGGCATAAAAACACATTTGTTCCTGAAAATAGTAGTGCAATTACTGATGATCACTTTTTCATCAATTCTATTTTGGGGATTAAAACCATCGATGTGATTCACCATGATCCGAGCACAGAAACTGGCTTTGGAAGTTATTGGCACACCCAAAAAGACAATATGGATGCAGTTAACAAAGGAACCATGCAGATTGTCGGTCATACATTACTCGGTGTGATTTATAGCGAAAAATCGGGCGTTTAGGCAACCTTATTTAAGCATTAAAAAGGCATATTGTTCATTTTGGAGTTAGCATCGGGAATTAATCCATAACCCAATCTGATAGAGCATTGGAGGCACTTTTTTTGGTTAAGCCCGGCCAAAATATTTGTCTTATGAAACGTACCCTTCAATTCTCCATTGTTTTCATTTTTTCGATGCTGCTTTTTAGCTCCTGCGCCCGGATTATTCAGGGTGAAGTGGGCGTTAAACGGCGATTCGGGAAAGTTGGAAAGAAAGTTATTCCACCAGGATTAGTGGTTTTTAATCCGTTTTTTACAAGGGTAATCAAGGTGCCTATCAGAACAGTTAACCTTGAAATATCAACGGGATTGCCTTCAAAAGAGGGTTTAACGATTAAGTCAGAAATATCAATTCTTTATCGAATAAAATCAAAAGATGCGATTGATGTACTCGAAAACATTGGCTTGGATTTCGAGGAGGTCATCATTTTGCCTGTATTCCGAAGCGCTTCAGCTGATGTTTGCGCTCGTTTTATGGCGAAGGATATGCACAGCGCTGAGCGTTCAAAGATTGAGCGAGAAATCCGTGACCAAATGACAACAACACTTGAAGCTCGAGGTTTCATTATCGAGGCAGTTCTAATGAAAAACATCACGCTTCCTGCTGGTTTGTCGAAAGCCATTGAAGACAAGCTTCAAGCAGAACAGGATGCTCTTCGGATGGAGTTTATACTTCAACGTGAATCGAAAGATGCTGAACGTCGGGTAATTGAAGCTGAGGGTCAAAAACAAATTTCAATTATTCAGGCTGAGGCACAAAAGCAATCACAAACGATCATGGCTGAGGGCGAAAAGGCTGCTCGAATTACCGAAGCTCAAGGTATAAAAGAAGCAAATGAACTTATGAATGCCAGTTTAACGCGCACTGTTTTAAAGTATAAATCTATTGAAGCTTACCGTGAACTGATCGGATCTAACAATGCCAAAGTGATTATCTCAGATGGCAAAACACCCATTATTGGCTTGCCTGATTAAGGAAAATTCAAAACAAACAATAAAACCAGAGAGATTCTGAATGATTTATATCATTAACAGCCACTTAGAGTTAAAGCAAAACGCCCCGAACAGAGATTGCTCAGGGCGTTTTTACTTTATAAAAACCTATGATACTATGGGAATACCCCCAACGTGCTATAAGAAGTAGCGATTTTCTTGATCGCGTTCACAAATGCAGCTGTTCTCAAGTCAGGAATTCCAGGAGTTCCATGGAATTCATTACGAATTGAGTGATAAGCTGTAATCATTGTTTCTTCCAAGCCAGAATAAACAAGATCCAACTCATCGGCTCCGCGTTCAATCAATGCTTTTTGGGCATCTGTCGCTGCGCGACCTGTCATTTGCTCTAAAACAGTAATTGTGTTTCTACCAGCGCCTTCATCCCAACGTTTTCCTAAGCGACCAAAACGCACGTGACTAAGGTTTTTCAACCATTCGAAATAAGAAACAGTTACACCACCAGCATTGAGGTAAATATCAGGGATGATGTAAACACCTTTCTTGTTAAGGATTTCTTCTGCCTCAGGCGTTACAGGTCCGTTTGCAGCTTCTCCAATAATTTTGCACTTGATACGATCTGCGTTGTCTTTGTTGATCTGATTTTCGAGTGCCGCTGGAATTAATACATCACACTCCATTTCGAGTGCTGCATATTTATCCATTGTAGTTGTACCAGGGAAATTGAGGATGCTGCCTGTTTTGTTGCGGTGTGCTTCTAATGCCAATGGATCGATTCCATCTTGACTGTAGATTGCTCCATCCCATTCAGCGATAGCGATGATTTTTCCACCAGCTTCGTGAACGAATTTGCAAGAATGGAAGCCCACATTTCCGAAACCTTGCACTACGAAAGTTTTTCCTGCTACACCTGGAGTAAGTCCCCATTTTTCGCAATCTTCTGAAACACTAAGGGCTTCACGGATACCAAAGTAAACACCTAAACCAGTTGCTTCTTTACGACCACGGATACCTCCTTGCGACACTGGTTTTCCAGTAACACAAGCCATCGCGTTCAGTTCGTTAGGGAAGAAAGTGGCGTAAGTGTCAACGATCCATGCCATTTCACGTTCGCCTGAACCATAGTCAGGAGCAGGAACGTCGATACCAGGACCGATGAAGTTCTTTTTGATTAGCTCGGAAGTGTATCGGCGGGTGATTCTCTCCATTTCATCAGCAGTAAGCTTTCGCGGACTTACCTTGATACCACCTTTGGCGCCACCAAACGGTACGTCAACGATTGCACATTTGTAAGTCATCAAAGCTGAAAGCGCCATTACCTCATCCTGATTTACAGCAGAGCTAAAGCGAATTCCTCCTTTGGTTGGGAGTTTGTGGTGAGAGTGTTCAGCGCGATAGGCTTCAATTACAGTATATTCATTCCCAATTTTCACTGGGAATCGCATTCTGTAAACGCTGTTGCAGAATTTAATTTGATCGAGGATTCCTTCTGGAACACTCACAAATTTAGCTGCACGATCGAAATACTTGAGGACGTCTTTGAAAAACTCATCCTCTCTTTTCTCCGTAATACCGGACATATAAAGGTTGTTTTAGTGTTTGACTGGGTTAACTGAGCAAACGTACATATTTTTTTTTTCCGACAATAGGTATTACCTAATTCATTCCTTCACAAATAGTGCTTTTAGTTCGGTTGCATCTTCTGGTTTCATTTTTCTGGCAAGGATCAAGCTGAGTTGACGTCGGCGCAAAGCTCCGTCGTACCTTAGTTTTTCGTGTTCAGTTTCTGGAAAACACTCAGGAACTGAGATTGGATTTCCAATTTGGTCTACAGCAACAAAAGTGTAAATGGCTTCATTGCATTTTTCTTTGACTCCTGAAGTATGGTTTTCGACCCAGACATCGATAAACACCTCCATAGAGGAATTGAAAGAACGGGATACTTGTGCTTCGAGAGTCACAATATCTCCGAGTTTGATAGGTCGATCGAAGGATACATTGTTGACAGAGGCCGTAACAACTACACGACGGCAGTGGCGATGAGCAGAAATTGCTGCTGTAATGTCCATCCAATGGAGTAATCGGCCTCCCATAAGATTTCCGAGGGTATTGGTGTCGTTTGGTAGTACGATTTCGGTAGAAACAGCGTGTGATTCGCGGGCGAATTTGGTTTTCATGGGGTAAAGGTAGTTGAAAATGGAGATGGGGTTTGGAGATGGGAGAGAAATGGAGCGGGAAAATGAGGTGGATAAATGGCGGGTTTGGCGCCATAGTATCCCTTTAGGGAGGGATTAATCCCTCCCTAAAGGGATAAAAAACAAAAATTTACTAACCCAAACAAACATATTTTTCATTGTCATTTGCTACAACACAATAAACACGTTTGATTCATCCGTTCCTCATATACACATAAGACCTACTTACAAAGTCAGAAGTTATTTCCTACACTAATTCCACTATCTCCTACCAAACCTCACAACATCTGCATAAATAAACAACTAGGGAATCTCAAACACTCTTATCCTATACCTTTGTCGAATGCTTTATTTCTACCTCAAAGCCATTCATATCATCTTCATCGTAACCTGGTTTGCTGCTCTATTCTACATGCCGCGCTTGTTCGTTTACGACATAGAAGCTCGCCAAAAACAAGAGTTAGAACGCGATATCCTACTTGCCCAATTCAGAATCATGCAAAAACGCCTCTGGTTTGGAATTGCTTGGCCAAGCTTCATTATCACTATTGTCCTTGGAACAGCACTGGCGTTAAACCTCGGTCTCGACTTCTCGGTCGACTGGTTCCTCTACAAAATTATTCTTGTGGCAGGATTGGTGGCTTACCACTTCGCCTGCCACGCCATTATGAATCAACTTGCCAAGGATGTTGTGAAATTCTCTTCTCAAGGCATGCGCATGTGGAACGAAATTGCCACCATTTTCCTTTTCGGAATCGTGTTTTTAGTAGTGTTTAAAACGACCATTAGTCTGCTGTATGGCCTTGGTGGTTTGGTTGGACTAATCGCTGTTCTTATGATTGCCATTAAAATTTACAAGAACATTCGGAAATCATCCAATAAATAATCTTCCTACTTCTTTAGCGCCTGCAAATTCCGCTCGGCCATAATGAAGCCTGGGAAAATACTGAGGGCTTCTTTGAACATCAATTCAGATTCTGCTTTAAAGCCCGCTTCCATCAATAAAACTCCCCGAATATTTTTTGAAGCTGCTAATACCGGAACTGCCTGAGAATTTAACGACTCTCCTTGATAATTCAGCAAAATCTTTTCTTTCTCGATACCAGGCAATGCTTCTAATGCTGAAAGATTCTGCTCGGCAGCCTCAAAATTCTTCGACAAATACTGCAAAGCCGAAACCTTATAAAGAAACAGTGGTTTTTTAATCGTCGAAAACAGTTGTTGGTACATTAATATGGCGTCTTTATATGC
This sequence comes from Chitinophaga pinensis, assembly GCA_945883545.1. Classification (GTDB taxonomy): domain Bacteria; phylum Bacteroidota; class Bacteroidia; order M30B66; family M30B66; genus CAMCXT01. Next base: position 31,403 of record CAMCXT010000002.1, read on the forward strand.
TCCTAAGCCTTCATAAGATTGCGCCAAAGCCTCTTTAATTATAAGATTCTCCTTCTGATCCATAAGTACTTCTCTTGCAATTGAAGCCGATTGAAGAAACATCCCTCGTCCTAAATACACCAAACACAATGAATCCAAAAGGTCTTTACGGGCCGGTTGTGCCTCCATCCAATAATACAATGCCATGGTAGCAGATGCTAAATCGCCCATGCGCTTCGATTTCAAATAAACACGCTCGTGCAATTTGTTAGGTGAAGGAGGAGTTTTACCTGCAGATGAAGAGTTTCCTGCCGTTTGTGCAACAACTGTTGATGCGAACAACATAACAATGCCGAACGCCAAGAATAAAACAATACGTTTCATGTAATTAGAGAATAAGCAACCACGCTTCTTCATTCAATCCTTTGCGGATATCATTAAGCTCTTCTGTTGCTGTTGAAATGTCTGAATAATCGCCATAAACAACACGATACAAACCAGCAGGCGTGCGGTCAAGAATATAGGCTTCAAACCCCTTTTCATTGAGATAACTTACCATTCCATCTGCATTATGATGGGTTGAATAACACCCTGCTACAACAAAAATCTTTGCGTTGTCGGCTGAAAAGATTTGCTCCTCAAATTCAACCTGAACCGACAAACGAGCCTGAGGCATTGTTGACGGATGCGCTGCAGCAATCGCAAATGTTTCAGGCTGTGATGAAGGGAAAATGTTCAACCCTGAAACTCCATTGTTCGACATGTTCGGCATAAGTAGCCATACTGCTGCAAATACAGCCGCTGCTGCAGGTAGGGCTCTCCACAATTTACGATTGCGCTTCTTTTCTGGAGGTGGTAATACTTCTTCTGATAATCCGCGGCTAATCATCACAATTGGCTGACGACGCTCTGGGCTTGCAGAACGGCTTACAGGTGAAGCTTGAATTGAATACAATCCAAATGCTTCAGGTAAATAATTAACCGAAAAATCCTGCTTAAAATGAATGTTTCGCTCTGGATCAGTTACAAATGTACCAACTTGTCGAAAGTCTGTACGTTCACCAGCCATGATGCGGTTTAACATAGCCTCCGCTGCCGAAAGAACATAATGACGCGTTTCGGCATAACCCAATCCTAACAATGGCATCAGGTGATTAACCAATAAGCCATCATCGGTATTGAGATTTCTGTTAAACAAGATATGCTTGTTTGGAGCCTGGAACACATGCGAAACCGGATGCACCTTTGAAGGGGCATAACGAGAAACCAATCCTCCGAAACCAGGAATAATTACACAGTCATGCTCCTTCAACAATGAAGAAACCTCTCTGGCAATCAGGTCTTTGGAAGATTTATATACTACATGTTCCATCTGCGTAAAGATAGCCGAATTTATTCACCGGAAAAATGTGAAGAAATTTTTATCAGATCTTCCGGAGTATCAACGCTGAAACTTTCATGTTCGCTTCTCGCAGTGAGGATTCGGTAACCGTTTTCGAGCCATCGCAACTGCTCCAGCTTCTCGGTATTTTCCAAGAATGATGGAGATAACAGGGCAATCTTCTGCAGAGTTGCAGCCCGATATCCATAGATGCCAATGTGTTGTACATAGGTCTCGAGAGGAATCACCCCATCCGCTGGCAATTCCCTGGTGAAAGGAATAACTGACCTTGAAAAATACAGGGCGTGCTGCTGATTATCGAGAACAACTTTGATGGTACTATCGCGATGAACTTCTTCCGCTTGCCGGAAAGATTTAACCAAGGTCGCAAGCTCAACAGTTTCATCTTGAAAACAGCTGCACAAAGTGGCGATTTGGCCTGGATCAATAAAGGGTTCATCACCTTGGATGTTTATCACCACATCATCGCCTTGCAAGTTTAGCAATCGCGCAGTTTCAGCACATCGATCGGTTCCACTGGGATGTAAAGAGCTCGTCATCACGAATTCTCCACCAAAAGATTGCACTTCTGAAGCGATTCTGTCATCGTCGGTAGCTACCACAACACGATTTAATAGATCACATTTTACGGCTTGTTCATAAACCCTTCGGATCATGGTTTTGCCTAAAATATCGACCAGTGGTTTGCCAGGAAACCGAGAACTGGCATAGCGTGCAGGAATTACTCCGATTGTCATAAATCTACTTCGTGAGGCTTCAAAGGTAAAATAAACCTCATCGATTAACTCTGCTTGAAAACTTACACACCTGTATCTTTTCGAAAATCGATCCGGTATAAGGAAGCAAAACCCCTCAACCGGATCTATGCAGTAAACATTGACTTTAACTCATACGCCTTATGAAATCAGTCAATCGTTTATTATTCGGTTTGCTCAGCCTCAATGCTGCAGCCGTTGGAGCACAGAACACTCAGCCATTATTAGAATCAGGAAAAACCTGGTCGTGCTATGGTGATTATTTCTTCTACAATGTTAAATATCGACTGGGCGCCGACACCGTGATTGGTGAACTGGTATACAAAAAAATGCTGGCTAACACCGACATCCAGCCATTTGTGTTTAATCCCGAAACGGCCATGTACAAATCGGCAGTGCGAGAATCGAACGGACAAGTCTTTGTTGTTGAAAAGGGCTTTTTGGCTGAACATTTATTGTATGATTTCAATCTAAACACTGGCGATGAGGTTCAGTTTTACCGTCCCAGCGGAAACATCAACCAAGGAGTATTGCCAAACTACGTAACCGGAAAGGTTTACAAAACCAATCAAGTAACAATCAATGGCGTGAGCCGCAAAAGAATATACATCCACGATCCATTTATGGTGAATCAGCTTCCTGCACAGGCATTGAACCAGCTCGATAGCCAAGCCGATATTTGGATCGAAGGCCTTGGTGCCAAAACCGGATTGTTTTCACGCATGCCGCAGTGGGGAGTGGTGGGGCCGCAACCTCATCTGATGGCTTGTGTGGAACAAGACGGAATTGTGCTTTACCAAAACAATACAGGTTACACATTCGATCCTACAGATGCTAATTTTATTCTCCCTGCGGGGGATGGCGGTACAGTTGGCGATGGAGGAAACGATACACTAATCACTGCGATTGGCGCACAAATTAGTCCGACACAACTGTCGCTTTACCCAAACCCTGCGACCAACTTTTTTAACATACAACCCATCACCGGAAGGGCTTTGGTTGGTGTTTACGACATCGATGGCAACAAAATCAAAGAACAAGAATACATGCCTATAAACAATAAAATACGGGTAAACATCGAAGGAATGAAGGATGGCTTATACACTGTTCGAGTGCGCGGAGCTGGAATTTCAAAAAACTTTAGGCTCTTGGTCACTACCCCATAATATTAAAAAACGTTCTGTGTGTGTGAACGGAAACAAACCCGTGTCTTTCTTCGGAAGGTACACGGGTTTTGCGTTTGGGGCTTATCGAAGCGGATTTGCAGCCGATCGATGAAGTTCCAATTTGCCTTCAATGAATAAGCTAAGTTGAGCATCCTTTTCTTGAAGCTGTTTTCTCAAAAAGGAGATTTCAGTCTCAAGGTGATGCAAGTATTCTGCGTTTCTTTCGATATCAGGGTAAGCATGGCCTTCACCACAAATAAGCACATGCAATGAAACGCCCAGCGTGTGCGCAATCTTTTCAAGTCGGTCAATAGTTAGTGGCGTATTGCCTTTTTCTAGTCGATGATAACTAGAAGTGTCGATCCCGATAACAGACGCCATATATTCTTGCGAGATATTGCGTTGGTTTCGGGCATCTCTTACATGATCACATACGCGCGCCATAGTGCTCTTGTTGTAGATTTGAGACAACAAATAAGTGCATAATTTTCATTTATGCAACTTTTTAGTCAAGAAAGATTTTGCGTCACACGCAAAACTTTTGCATGTGACGCAAAAGGAGAATATAAAACCCATTATAGCTTTGTCTTATTCGAAACCAGAGAGGAGGCAACCATGACTTAAGCAACATTCAATCAACACACTCGGATCTGTAGGGAATCTGCACGCCCTGCAATGTGTGGTAAAAGAATACACAACAACAACCATGAAAAAATTAGCTTTTCTACTTTTCTTTATTTCTCAATTGATTTCAACAGAATCTTTCTGCGCAAGTCCAAATGATATCACTGTAACGGTTACAATTGGGGGCGAAATTGGCATTAAATCAAAAGGATGCCGGGGACTCGGTTTGTCATGTCTTACCTTCGAATATGAAGTAAACGTTACACGATTTGGTAAAGCACCCGCAGGATCAACAATTATTCAATTTGACATCCTAAATTCAGGTGATGTTAGCATGACATTCTTTTCCAACAATACCGGTGACCTTGAATTACCTGTCAATACATCCTTAGGAAGTAAAATTTCAAAAATGCTTGGCTACAAGGATGTAGTGCTTACAAAAGGTACATACAAAACGCAAAAAAGAGCCGATGGCGCTTACGTTGTCATAACAAAAGCTTCACTCATTAAATAACACTTCATCTGGGTGGGTGTGCATGCATCCGCCCAGATTTACAATTCAATGCTATGAAAAGACAAACCTTCCTTCTTGCTTCATTAATTACCTTGACACTAACTTCATGTTTTAAAATGGCTATGGTTTACCATGGCGCACATAATCCAAGACAAGAAAGTGTCGATTATATTCGAGAGTTTGCTAAAAAGAAGCATATCCCAATTGAGGGTTCTGCCATGATCATAGACGACTCATTATTGGTTTCATTCGCCAAACTAATGAACAAGCAATTTTTATTTGATGCGAATGGTTATGCCATAAACTACAACAGCGGTTTTGAAAACCAGAAATGCGGAGGAAACATCCTAAGCTTCATCGAAGGCCTTGATACGGTGTCATACATTGCCCGCGACTCGAATTGGACACTCGACAAAGAATCTAAGATGTGGATTGAGTTTGGCAACAATAACCCATACGACATCAACAAACATATCAATAAAGAAAAGTACAACTATTATGTTGTTTGTTATTGGAATACTTTTTCGGGAAATCCTAACCACCGTGACGCTGTAAAAGGTCTTCAAAAATCTATTGCCCAAAATCCAAGAGTTAAAATCAAAATGTTCCTTGTGAATCAAGATATGAGAGATGACATGGATCTTAAAAAAGTTGCTGAAAAGGTCCAACGGACTAAAGCGGCTAAGGTTGACGTGAAAGAAAATTAGGAATGAATGCAATTTTAAGGAAGTCTCTAGGTTGCATTTGTTTATTCCTTGCTAGTCTTGGATTAAGTCTTCATGCTCAAACCGAAGATCCTTGCAAGTACATTCCAACCGAAACGGAAAAGAAATCAGAAGTAAAAAGCGACTCATCCAAAAGCTCGAAATGGAAATTCGTTCAAAAACATCAATTCGATTTTGCGTTCAATGGTAACTCCCGAAACGAAACGTCCCAGGCCATTTGCAAGTTAAGTGCTTCAGCAAGATTAGCATTTGAACTTAAATACCATCATCAAAAAACCACCATCGAAACCAATATCACCGATGAATTATCGGCAAATCTCCTTCTTGATAGCACATTTGAAAAACTAAATGACCTTGTTCGCTTAAAGATCAGTGCAGAACACAACACTCAAAAAGAAAATTTCAAAAAGTCGGCATCCGCTCAACTTTCTACGCAAAAACTTCCTACAAAGAAAAATGGAAGTTCAACAATAGAATCTACGTTCTTGTCGCCCGCTGAAGTCATTCTTGCCTTTGGGATGAACATAAAACTTAATACAAAAGGAAGTGTTGAATGTGGAATTGGCAGTCTTAAGCTTTCGTGGATCAACCAAAAGGCGCTTTACGATTTGCATAAAACCGAAAAACTTCATGGCATCCCTCGGAGCAAGAGCCACAAATTAGAAGGCGGTATTTCAATCCAAACCCAATGGCAGAAATCTATCACCAAGAATATCACTTGGGAAAATAAGTCGCTGATCTTTTCTAGCTTCAACGAACCTGGCATACCCAATCTGGAGCTTCGAAACGACTTTCTTTTGAAGTCTTGCAAATCGTTGCAAACCGCCATTAGATCGATTTACATCTACAACAAAACCAAATGGCCTCCATCGAGCTTTGGTGGAGAAATCGCACTCGGCGTTATGCTGAACAAAGATTAGCTTCTTATAGCAGCCACTCCAGGAAGTTCAATCCCTTCCATATATTCTAAAAGTGCGCCTCCTCCGGTGCTCACATACGACACCTTTTCGGCGATGCCAAATTGATTTACTGCCGCAACCGAATCTCCACCTCCTACTAGTGAGTATGCTCCTTTCGATGTAGCTTCTACAATTGCATCTGCAACTTGTCGAGTTCCTTTTTCAAAGCTCGCCATTTCAAAAACGCCCATCGGTCCATTCCAAAGAATCGTTCCTGAAGCCGCAATCACTTGAGCAAACTGCTTCACTGTTTCAGGTCCAATATCAAGACCCATCCAGCCATCTGGAATTTCTCCAACTGCACAAACTTTCGTGTTAGCATCGTCGGCAAACTTATCTGCAATTACTGCATCAACAGGAAGATGAATTTCAACGCCCATCGATTTCGCTTTTTCCATCAGGCTTAGTGCTAAATTCAATTGCTCATCTTCCACCAACGACGAACCCGTTTTTCCACCTTGCGCTTTGATGAAGGTAAAGGTCATACCTCCACCAATGATCAAATGGTTCACTTTGCTCAAAACGTTCTCGATAATTGAAATCTTTGAGCTAACCTTTGCCCCTCCCATAATTGCCGTAAGCGGACGATCGGGTTTAAGCATCACTTTATCGATTGCATCAATCTCTCCCTGCATCACATAGCCAAACATTTTATTCACGGGAAAAAACTGAGCGATTACTGCAGTAGAGGCATGGGCGCGGTGTGCGGTCCCAAATGCGTCGTTGATGTAGATGTCTCCTAGTTTGGACAATTTCTCTGCAAAAGCACTGTCTCCCTTTTCTTCTTCTTTGTAAAATCGAAGATTCTCCAAAAGCAATACTTCCCCTGCTTGTAAATCGGCTGCCGCATCTTCAGCAACTTGACCAATACAGTCGGCCGCGAATTTCACTTTGAGCCCACTCAACTCTTCAACCGTTGAAACAATGTGGCGCAAGGAGAACTTGTCTTCAAATCCATTTTTTGGACGGCCCAAATGCGACATTAAAATAACAGAACCTCCACCTTCAACAACCTTGCGAATGGTTGGCACTGCTGCCAAAATGCGTGTACTGTCTGCAACCTCAAACTGATCATTGAGCGGAACATTAAAATCAACGCGAAGAAGAGCCTTGTGGCCACTGAATGAAAAAGTATCGATAGAAAGCATGCTGCGAATTTGGCGAAAATCTACCTTTCCCGCACGGCTCGGATGAAAATCTCTACGTTGATATATTAGATATCAAGATCAAAGTGTTGACAGAGAATGAGGAAATATTTATTCTGAAGAAAAAACACACTAATTTTGGCTCGATACCGTTAATAGCCGCGTGCGTTCAATTATTCAATTTCATTACGTAAATATCAGGTCGCTTATTTGTCTTTGCATACTAGCATTGGCGGTGAGTTCATGCTCAACTAAAAAGAGTAAGTGGCCCAACCGTGCCTATCACAATACAACCTCGCACTACAACACTTGGTTCAATGGAAATGAACTAATCAAGGAGATTGAGCTCAATTTGAGCACTGCGCATATCGACAATTTTTACAAGATCATACCTGTTTACCGCCTTGGAACTTTAGAGGATTCGAAGGCCATTTTCTCCAACGCCGATAAGACGATTAAAAAAGGATCGACGGTGATTGCGAAGCACAATATGTACATCAGAGGCAAGCAATACAATCGCTACATCGATGATGCTTACATGTTAATTGGAAAAGGCAACTATTACAAACGTGAATACTACACCGCTTTGGAAATGTTTTCGTTCGTTACCCGCGAAGCGGTGAAAAACAACCGAAGAGATCCCATCGCTCACTTAGCAAACATTTGGCAAGCACGGGCATTTACAGAAATTGGAATGCTTTCGGATGCACAAATGGCTTTCGACAGGTCGCTCAACGATAAGACAATTCCGAAGAGCGTGAAAGGCGAATTGTATTCAGCTTTAACCGACTATCAACTTCGCCAAAACAATTACACAAAGGCCCTCGAATACATCACTGAAGCAGTGAAGTATACCAAAAATAAGAAGGTTAGAACAAGACTCCTTTTTATCCAAGCTCAGCTTTTCCAAAAAACGGATAAACTCAAAGAAGCTTCCGATTTGTACGACAAGGTGCTGAAAATGAATCCGTCGTATGAAATGTCGTTTTATTCTAGAATCAATAAAGCTCGATGCTACAATTCTGAGTCTGGTAATAGTCTAGCAATTCGCGCACTTTTATCTAGTATGCTTAAAGATCCGAAGAACTTCGATCTAATAGACCAGATTTATTATGTACTGGGGGAAATCGAAGAGAAGGAAGAGAAGGAAGACGTTGCCATCGAACAATACAACAAATCGCTTCGGTCGAGCACGAATAATCTTTCCCAAAAAGGCTTGTCGTATCTAGCCATTGCTAAAATTTATTTCGAGGATAAGTCTTACCGATTGGCTGCATCATATTACGATTCTTGCATTGTAGCGCTTCCAAAAGATTATCCCGACTACAAAAAGGTAGAGAACATTCAAGGATCTTTAGCTGAGCTAGTAAAAAGATACAACACCATCGAACGTTACGACAGCTTATTAAGAATGTCGAACCTTTCGAAGGACCAGCTCGACAAAAAACTCGAGGAAATCATTGCACTTGAAGAGGCCGAACTGAAAAAACAAAAAGCCAAAGAAGCCGAACAACGAGCCAAGGAAGATGCTGATCTCGCCAATGGCGGAAACAACTCCGCAGGTGGATCCACAAATAGCCCCGGTGTTACAGGAAACGGACAGTGGTATTTCTACAATCCAAGCGCAATGGGCTTTGGCTTTTCGGAATTTCGGAAGATTTGGGGAGAAAGGAAACTTGAAGACCATTGGAGAAGAAGCAACAAACAATCAATTCAGCCAGTTATAAATAACGATCCGGACCCAACAGTCGATCCCAATAAAACTGTCGATCCTAAAGAAAAGGCTAAGGCCTTGACGCGTGAGGACAGCATCGACTTGGCAAAAAAGCGCCTCATCAAAGATCTTCCTTCCGATGAAAAGCAAAAATTAGCCTTTGCAGATTCGGTTCGTGAAGCTTTTTATGCCCTTGGAATGATTTACCGAGAACGGTTGAATGACTTGAAAGAGTCGGCCAAAACGTTCGAAGAATTTCTAAGTAAATATCCAGGCGATGTTTCAGAGCCAACTGTTTATTATCAACTCTACAGAATTTATCTGAAGATACCAGACAATTCGAAGGCAGAAAAATACAAGACTCTTTTGCTTTCAAAATTCCCTGATTCTGAATATTCTTTGATCATTAAGGATCCAAATTTCTTTGCCGCCAGTAACATGACCAAAAAGGAAACGGAAACCTATTATGAAGAAACCTATCGTTTATATAAAGCCCGTGAATACAAGACAGTTGTTGATAGATGCAGAAATGCAGAAATTCGATTCACAGGAAATCCTTTGTTGGCTAAGTTTTCATTGCTCAAAGCCCTCGCTGTTGGCCAAATGAAAGATGTTGCATCGTTCCGTGGAGCTTTACAAGAAGTTGTAAAAGCATACCCGGGCGATACAGTCGAGATACGCGCCAAAGACATGCTCAAAAGCCTTGATCAGGCTCAAGGAATTGCTCCTAGAGATTCTGCAGAAATTAGAAAACCTCAATTCATCTATAAACCCGATACACTGCAGTATTTTGTAGTAGTAATTGAAGATAGGGCCATGAACCTCAACGATTTCAAGGTCAAATTAAGTGATTTTAATAACCAGTATTTCTCACTGAAAAATCTTCAAATGGCAAGCCGAATCCTCGGAACCAACTATCAAGTTATCACCCTGCAACAATTTTCCAACAAAAAGGAAGGCATGGATTTCATGATGGCAATAGATAGCGATGATGAATTATTTGCCGATATGAATATGGACATCACCGACGTATTTATCATCAGTGCTGGAAATTACCAACTGCTCATGAAGGAAGGCAATGTTTCGGAATATGTCGACTTCTACAAAAAGGTTTACGAATAAGTAAGCATATTGACCTAAGTTCGAGGGTGTTTATTATATTTGCGCCTCAACTCGTTTAAAATAATCTTTGGTATGTTTAACGCAAAAGATTCAAAATCAGCAGGTTCTTTGGAGATGTCCGGAACCAACCAAATCATGTCCGGAACCACTATTTCAGGTGATATCATCTGTGATGGCAATATTCGCATCGATGGAACCCTGAACGGCAATCTTAGTGCTAAAGGCAAAGTAGTGATCGGGCCAAATGGAATTATCGACGGTGAATTGAATTGCCAAAACGCTGATATTTCTGGAACCGTAAAAGCTAAAGTAACAGTTGCTGAACTTCTTTCCCTTAAAGCAACAGCAAAACTAACTGGCGATATTTCTACAAATAAATTGTCCATCGAACCTGGTGCAAACTTCTCTGGCGCTTGCAGCATGGGTGGAATCGTAAAAGATTTTACCAAACATGGCAACAACGCAGAAAAACGATCAGCACAAGAAAAAATGGCTTAATAGCTACGGGAAGTACGCCGGATTGGGCATTCAAATGATTGCACCAGTTCTATTACTTTCATGGCTTGGTCACGAACTCGACAAGTATCTGAAAACAGGAAATCCTTGGTTTACACTTTCAGGTGCGATCATTGGAATCTTTGCCTCAATGGTTGTCTTGTTTAAAACAGTTCGCTAATGCAGAATTCTGGCATCCTTCAATCTTTCTATTTTCGCATAACCGTTATCGCCTTGCTTTGCGCAGGTATTTCTGGTAAAGCATCCGCCGAAGGCATCTTGAATTTGAGCCCTTTGATGCGCTACCTACCAATTCTACTTTTCTGGATTGTTTCGTTGATCAGCCATCGGATGATTCTAAATTCCCAAAAAGGTCGCCCTGCTCAGTTTATCAATACTTTTATCGGTACCCAAGCACTAAAAATGCTGGTTCACATGCTGGTTATGGTTACTGTTGCAATGCTCAATGAGTCTGTAGCTGTGCCATTTATATCTTCATACGCAATACTTTATTTAATCTTTACCGTTACAGAAGTAATTAGCCTTATGCCGTTAGTAAGAAAAAAGGTTTGACATTCCGGCTGATGACCGATTTCATACCTTTATCCACCTGAAGCATTTATGAACGGAAAAAAACCCACTAAGGCAAGCAAAGGCAAGCAAACCGATGCAACCAAACGGTTGATAAAGATCGTCTGGATGGTTATTGCCGGTCCATTCCTACTCCTTTTCCTTATCGTATTGCTTACATCAGTAGGCCTGTTCGGGAAATTACCTACCATCGAAGACCTTGCAAATCCAAGATCAAACCTGGCCTCGGAAATCATTTCTGCCGACCAACAAGTGATCGGGAAGTTTTATGTTGAAAATCGTTCCAATAGCTCATTTTTAGAACTCTCTCCTCAATTGGTAGATGCGCTAGTTTCTACCGAAGATGCACGGTTTTACGAACATGCAGGCATTGATGTAAGAGCGCTTTTTCGCGTTTTAGTGCGCACGGTACTTGGTGGAGACTCCGATTCAGGAGGAGGTTCGACCGTTACTCAACAATTAGCCAAAAATATGTTCCCTAGAGAAGATCTCAATAAGATCGAAGTCGGGTTCAGAAAAATAAAAGAGTGGATCATCGCAACCAAACTAGAGCGAAACTTCACCAAAGAAGAAATCATTGCCCTTTACCTCAACACCGTTGATTTTGGTAACCAAGCATTCGGAATTAAAAGTGCTTCGAGAATTTATTTCGATACAACACCCGACTCGCTCAAAATTGAACAAGCTGCAATGCTTGTAGGAATGCTCAAAGGACCATCATTCTATAATCCTCGAAGAAATTACGAGCGTGCCGTTACGCGCCGAAATGTGGTGCTAAACCAAATGGTGAAGTACAACAAACTCTCCGAAGAAGCTTACGATTCACTAAAATCTCTTCCAGTCGACTTATCGAAATTTCAAGCAGAAAGCCACAACTCAGGTACTGCAACTTATTTCCGTGAATTCCTTCGCGAACAAATGTCTGACTGGTGCAAAAAGAACAAAAAGCCCGATGGCACCAATTACAATCTGTACAAGGATGGTTTAAGGATTTACACCACCATCAATTCCAGAATGCAGAAGCATGCAGAAGAAGCTGTTCAAGAACACATGAAAGACCTCCAAAGGCAATTCTTTGCTCATTGGAAAGGCAGTAAAAATGCTCCTTTCGCGTACATTCCAGAAAGTAAAATCAAACAGATCTTACGCCAAGCCATGCAACGATCCGATCGTTACAAACGCATGAAGGAAGATGGCGCATCAGCAAACGAAATCGAACAGGCATTCAAGAAAAAGGTCAAGATGAAAATCTTCACCTACAAAGGCGACAGCACCGTTACAATGAGTCCGATGGATTCAATTCGCTACCACAAATTCATCATGCAAACTGGTTTGATGTCGATGGAACCGCAAACAGGATACATCAGAGCTTGGGTGGGTGGCGTGAATCAAAAATATTTCCAATACGATCACGTGTACACAGGTAAACGGCAAGTGGGCTCCACATTTAAGCCATTTGTTTACGCGATTGCGATGCAAGAAGGCTGGTCGCCTTGCACACAAGTACCCAACATCAACATCTGCATTCAAACACCATCAGGACCTTGGTGCCCAAGCAATTCAAGTAAAGAATTCGAAGGAGCAATGGTTCCGCTTCGTTCGGCTCTCGCCTACTCGATCAACAAGGTTTCAGCATACCTCATCAAACAATTCGGTGTTGAACCTGTAATCAACATGGTGCGCCACATGGGAATTAAAAGCCCAATTGCACCCGTTCCTTCCATCTGTCTTGGAACAGCCGATCTATCTGTGTATGAAATGACTGGTGCAATAAGCACTTTTGCCAATAAAGGGGTTTACATAGAACCTACTTGGATTACTCGTATCGAAGACAAAAACGGTAACGTAATAGCCGACTTTTCCCCAAAAACCGACGAAGCCATGGATGAGCAAACTGCCTATCTCGTGCTCGAACTTATGAAAGGCGTTGTTGAAGGCGGAACTGCAACCAGACTAAGAGGGCGTTACGGTTTAAATAACCCAATCGCCGGTAAAACAGGAACAACACAAAACAATTCTGATGGCTGGTTTATGGGGCTCACGCCTGAATTGGTAACTGGAGTTTGGGTTGGTTGTGAAGACCGCGCAGCACATTTCCGTTCAACGGCATTAGGCCAAGGCGCCAACACAGCGCTCCCAATTTGGGGATTGTACATGAAAAAAGTATATGCCGATAAAAAACTGAAGGTTTCTCGTGGCGACTTTGAACGGCCAGCAAAACTTACGGTTGAAACCGATTGTGCGAACTACAATCAGCAGAACAATCAATTGAATCAAGGCGAAAATTTCGACGAATAAAGATGAACAAAGTAATTGCAAGCGCCGATGAGGCCATCCGCGGAATAGAAGACAATGCCGTTCTCGGTTTAGGAGGTTTCGGGTTGTGCGGAATTCCAGAAAACAGCATCGATGCGCTTATCCGAAAAGGCGTGAAAGGTCTTACCTGCATATCAAACAATGCGGGTGTAGATGATTTTGGAATCGGCTTAATGCTCCAAACTCGCCAGGTTAGAAAAATGATCTCATCGTATGTGGGTGAAAATGCCGAATTCGAGCGCCAATTGCTTAGTGGAGAGCTACTTGTGGACCTGATTCCGCAGGGAACGCTCGCAACAAGACTAATGGCTGCAGGTTACGGAATGCCTGCAATTTATACCCCAGCAGGCGTTGGAACAGAAGTAGCAGAAGGCAAAGAAGTGCGCAACTTCAATGGAAAGGATTATCTCTTGGAACATGCTTTTGACATAGATTACTCCATTGTTAAAGCATGGAAAGGAGATACACAAGGAAACCTGATTTTCCGAATGACCTCCAGAAACTTCAACCCGCTTATCGCAATGGCAGGTAAAATTACCATTGCAGAGGTGGAAGAACTTGTGCCCGCAGGAGAACTCGATCCAGACCATATCCACTTGCCAGGAATTTACGTGAGCCGCATTTTTAAAGGGAGTAATTACCAAAAGCGCATCGAACAACGCACTGTTAGAACCGCTTAATCTCTCATTCCTATTACGATTCAGAATATGCTCGATAAAAACGGTATTGCCAAAAGAATTGCCCGTGAAGTGAAAGACGGGATGTATGTTAATCTTGGAATTGGAATCCCAACCTTGGTGGCCAATTTTATCCTCGAAGGTGTAAATGTTGTTCTTCAATCCGAAAATGGACTTTTAGGAATTGGACCTTTTCCCCTCGCGGGGGATGAGGATCCGGATTTAATCAACGCCGGAAAACAAACCATCACCACAGTTCCCGGTTCGGCATTCTTCGATTCAGCACTTAGCTTTGGAATGATCCGGGCAGGAAAGGTTGATCTAACGATTTTAGGAGCCATGGAAGTTTCGGAAAATGGCGATATCGCCAACTGGAAAATCCCAGGAAAAATGGTAAAAGGAATGGGCGGCGCAATGGATCTAGTTGCTTCTGCAAGAAACATCATTGTAGCAATGCAGCATGTAAACAAAGCTGGAGAATCGAAGCTTCTCCCAACATGTAGCCTACCGCTTACTGGCTTGCGTTGCGTGAAGAAAATAGTTACTGAGCTAGCCGTTTTGGATGTTCTGCCTGAAGGCGGATTTCGACTGCTTGAAAGAGCTCCAGGAATCTCTGTTGATGAAATTCGCAATGCCACTGCAGGCAAGCTAATCATTGAAGGGGAAATTCCTGAAATGGTACTTTAAAAACCCAAATTATTGATTTTCAAATTGGCTGTTCCGCGAAGGAGCAAAGCCATGTCGAATTGATTGCCGGTAACATATACATCCTGCACATTCATCTTTCCTAGTTCACCCTTTAGCGTGAATAGATCTTTGTAGGTATAGTTTTTCAATGATTCTCGCATGCTCTTCCTCAGTTGGTCCATCTCCGGCTTGAACGAGAATTTTAACTTTTCCTGCAGCATATTTCTGAAAGTGCTATTAAGCAACCAACTTCCTGTTTTTACTAAAAGATTCTTGCTGTTGATGTCGTAATCGAGCTCTGTAAATGAGAATTCGTCTGTTTCCGAATTGTAGCTCGGAATCCCCGAAAGAAAAAGCTCTCCCTTGAGACTACCCGAAAAAATCAAATGGATAAATGCACGATCGCCTTTCCCATAAATTCGAATCGCTTCTGCCTTGATCTTTTTCTTTCCGTAAGCGAATTCCTGACCTCCCAATTGTGATGTTGCAATTCGAGTAGCCTCCTCAAAACCCAATTGCGATCGAACCTGCACTACAAAAGAGTTGCTTCCTTTGGCTATTTGCTTCAGTTCGGGCAATGGTTTTAATTTCAATGGCGCCGGTTTCGTTCCAGTAACAGTTTCAATGTAAGCCTCAATTCCTAATGGTATCCGAATGAGTGTTTTGTTTCCCGTAACTGGAGCCATAAATAAGCGTTCTGGATCTATTCGTATCCATGTTTTGGTAGAATCATCTAGTAAAATCGGCTCTTGTGCTAACTTCCAAATGTCCTCCACTTGCGAACGAAGGTTCACTGCGCCATTGATCTGCTTGTCTATCTCTTTAGTTACCGCCCCGATCTGCTTGTCGAGCACGCCTTCAATCAATCGGTCGATCGGGATATTTAATGGCCCGAGAGAAATTACAGGCTTCGACTTCCATTCAAACCCTCCTGAGCTCGTAGTTACTCGAAACTGGTAGTCCTTTTGGATTTCAACCTTCGATTTTAGGTAAACATCCACATCAAACGATGTTTCCTTTTCAACCGTTGGACAGAAAGAGCAAGCTTCCCATCGGCCTTTTCCCCAAATGTTTAATGGGATGGTAAAAAGCAAGTCCGTTCCACTGATTCCAACTGTAATTGGTCGTTTTTTTAGAACGATTAGCTTAAGGTCATCAACCGAAGGGCTTGTATACGATTGGTCTTCATAAATCAAGTTACCCATTTTCTTGTTGACTTGATCCTCCAGTGTTTTCAGAGGGATCTCAACCGGCAAATTGATGACCGAGAGTTCCCGAACAAACACCTTTTTTGAGGCTGCATATTCTGGTTCTGCAGGTTTAACCGATTTACAGCCCAAGAAAAACAGCGATGAAGCAAGAATTATTGATAAAATTGCCGAACAAATCCGCATTGATTTTTTTTCGCAAAGCTAAAACTAGATTTTGAACGTTCTCGACTATATCCTCCTTGCATTGCTTATTTACGGTTTTATTGCAGGGTTTAAACGCGGCTTCGTGATGGAGCTTGCAATTATTGCCGGTGTTTTTTTGGGCATTTTCCTTGCCATCACCTTTTCAGGGAAAGTAGAAGATTGGTTGCGCGAAGAAGAAAATTTGAGTGGCCCATGGATGGCACACTTGAGTTTCTTGCTTGTATTTGTAGGCGTTTATGTGCTTGCTTGGGTTGGAGGAAAATCGCTTTCGGCAGCCTTGAAGTTGATGATGTTGGGTGTTTTCAACCGAATTGCAGGTGGGATTTTCGGGGTTTTTAAAATGCTGATGGTGTGCAGTGTATTAATCAGTTTAATTCGTGCCTTCGATTTAAACATCGTGCCTAAAGACCATAAACAAGCATCGAGTATGTTCGAATCGGTTGGTGGATTTGCCGGAATATTCTTCCCTAAATTGAAAGAAGTACTTCCCGCTCCTGAACCATCGCTCGAAGACCTCAACATTCGAACTCCGGAACTATTAAAATAGCTAATTTCGCCAATGAAATTTAGCTGTTCATGATAACCAACCAACAAGTATTAGATGCTTTGAGCAATGTGATGGAACCCGATCTTGGAAAAGACCTGGTTACCTTGAACATGATTCAAAACGTGCAAGTAGAAGGTAAAAAAGTAAGCTTCACGGTTGTGCTTACAACGCCAGCCTGTCCGCTGAAAGAATTAATTCACAATGCCTGCGTAAATGCAATCAAGCATTTTGTAGATCAGGAAGCAGAAGTTACCATTGAAATGACTGCCAACACTAGCAGTGCAAGAGGAGCCTCGCGACCGATGTTGCCTGGCGTAAAGAATATCATCGCAATTGCTTCTGGAAAAGGGGGCGTAGGTAAATCTACTGTTGCTTCGAATTTGGCTGTTGCTTTAAGCGAATTGGGCGCAAAAGTAGGATTGATAGATGCCGATATATATGGCCCATCGATTCCAATCATGTTTGATGTGGCCGACGAAAAGCCCAAAGTTCGCATGGTGGATGGCCGCCAATTGATGGTTCCTGTGGAAAGCTATGGGGTTAAAGTATTGTCGATTGGCTTTTTTGCAGATACAACACAAGCAATTGTTTGGCGTGGGCCCATGGCTTCAAAAGCGCTAAACCAATTGTTTTCTGATGCCGACTGGGGCGATTTAGATTATCTTCTTATCGATCTTCCTCCAGGAACAGGCGACATTCATCTCACACTTGTTGGAAGTGTTCCTTTAACTGGTGCTATCATTGTTAGTACACCTCAACGTGTAGCACTTGCAGACGCTGAAAAAGGCGTTGGAATGTTCCAAATTCCTTCGATCAATGTGCCTGTTTTGGGAATCGTTGAAAATATGGCTTGGTTTACTCCTGAAGAATTGCCCGAAAACAAATACTACATCTTTGGAAAAGACGGAGCCAAAGAACTCGCTGCTCGCCTAGGTGTTCCATTGCTGGCACAGATTCCATTAATTCAAGGAATTCGCGAAGGTGGAGATATTGGACATCCCGTTTCACTTCAACAAAATGGTCCACTTTCAGATATGTTCATCAAATTGGCAGGCCAAGTTGCACAACAAGTTGCTATCCGAAACGCAGTAAAACCATCATCGCCTATTGCTTCGGCCCCTACATCGAATTGATTTTTAATTACTTTTATATCCGATTCAATATCTGATGACTCCTCAGGAAAAAGAAATACTTAAGTTAAAAGTTGAACAAGCGATAGACACCTTGCG
The DNA here is from genome assembly GCA_945883545.1 of Chitinophaga pinensis. GTDB lineage: Bacteria > Bacteroidota > Bacteroidia > M30B66 > M30B66 > CAMCXT01. The sequence continues at coordinate 49,465 of CAMCXT010000002.1, forward strand.
CCCATATTTAGAGGCGGATGGAGGCAACATTACAGTCGAAGAAATCACCGATGATCTTACCGCAGTTGTGCGCTTACATGGCGCTTGTTCATCGTGTAACATGAGTCAAATGACCTTAAAAGCAGGCGTTGCAGAAGCAATTAAGCATGCCATCCCTGAAATCAAGGATGTGGTCGCTATCAATATGCCTGTTTTCGAATCCTAATACCCTTTCATGAAAAAACTATACGCACTACTTGCCTTTATTGGGCTCTCTTATTTACAAGTTCATTCACAATTCGATTGTAGTGGAGGAAGATATTACCAAGATGTATTCCCTACATATACCTTAACTTCAGATGTTACCTATGGTGAAGCATTGAATGTTTCAGGCGACCTTCAAAGCTTAGAGCTAGATATTTATCAGCCTGAAGGCGATACTTTGAGTCAGCGACCACTGTTGATTCTTGCACATGGTGGATCGTTTGTTTTTGGAAGCAAAACTGGGTTAGACGTAGTGTCGTTATGCAACAAATTTGTAAAGCTCGGGTATGTTGTAGCGTCCATCGAATATCGTTTAGGTTTTGGAGGCCTTCCAAATGTGAGTTCTGCAACACAAGCTGTTTACAGAGGCACTTCGGATATGAAAGCAGCTATTCGGTTTTTCAGAAAGAACTTTAGCGAAGGAAACGCCTACCGGATCAATCCAGATTACATCTTTACAGGAGGTGTATCGGCAGGAGCATTTACGGCATTGCATGCTGCTTACATAGACCAAGAGTCTGAAATTCCTGCAGAAGTAGATCCGATCGAATTTGGGGGAGTGGAAGGGAACAGTGGAAATCCTGGCTTCCCCTCAAATACAAGAGCAGTAGTAAATCTATGCGGAGCAATTGGCGACACAAGCTGGATCAATACTGGTGATGTTCCAAATATTTCGATGCACGGAACATTAGACGCCACAGTACCTTATGGTACAGATCTGATCAGCGTTTTTGGAATCGGTTTGCTCACTGTTGATGGAAGCGCCAGCATTGCACAACGTATGAACAACTTAGGAATTGAACATGAATTCATTTCTTGGCAAGGTGCCGATCACGTTCCTTTTGTGAGTAATGCTAATTATCAGGATTCTGTTTATCAATTTGTTGTGCCATTTCTGGCGGATTTTTTAGGATGCGACCCTACAGGTATTTCAGCTGTTGAATCGAGCTTGACCTTAGATTTGTTTCCAAATCCCACAAACGGAACTTTATTTTACAAGAGCAATATTACACTCACAGAAATTTCTTTGAGAGATTTAGCTGGACGAACTTTAAGCCAACAAAAAAGCCCGACATTAAGTTCGGGCTCCTTAGATTTATCTGAATTGCCAGCCGGCATTTACTTATTTGAAGCGACTACATCGAGCGGTACTAAATTGATTCGCAAGATCATCGCTGAGTAAATCACTTTTTGGGCTTTGCGTTATTCGCTGATGTTTCGAGATGAAACTCAATAATCGATTTAGTTTTGATGAGCTTCTCTGGAGTTTTAGCCAATATGGTTTGCTCCTCTGTTAAATTCCCAAACTCATCATAACTACGAATTATAGTTTTGTCTAAAGATCCTGAAGCGTCTTTACGCACCTCTCGAACAACTTCACCATAGTCGTTAAACACCGTTTCAACAGAGCCTAACACCTCAGATGTTTTGGCTGCACAACCGCAAGATTTATATGAGGTTGATAGAATCGAACTGTCGGTGTAGGTAAGCTCGGTTCGGTTGATCTCCAACTGCTCTTCGTTGTAACCTGAGCGGCGAATGATATTGTAATCGTTATCCAGTTGATTCTTATAATAGACCCAACTTAGCATTTTGCGTTTTTCTTTGTTATTGTAAACGGTCGATTGCAAAATGATACCTGAATCATCGTATTCGTTAACTGTAAGCGGAAAGCTTCCTGGAACACGCGCTCCGGTTGAATCGAGTTCATAATGACATGTTTGAATCAACTGATTTTTATCTGATCTATTGTCTTCTAAAATGCGCTTTCTAATAAGTTTTTCGCCTCTGTAATCGTGCTCCTCAGAAGGAAAACCCTTGGCATCATACAAATATTGAGTAAAGGAAATTAAGGTGTCACCCTTGGTTCTTGTTTCCAACTTGTCGGGCTTACCAGCAGCATTGTAAACGACAACCTCCTTCAAATTTTTGCCGATAAAACGTGTTTCCTTACGTGAAAGCAATCCAGCTGCATCATAGGTGTATCGAATATCCGCACTTTTATTTCCATCCTCAGAGAATACTCCAGACGATTTGAATTTTCCTTTGGGATCCATCAAGTCTTGTTGAACCAAATACTCACGGCCAGATGCAGCACCAACGCCAAAATGGTATTTGGTTTTGATTGGAGGCGCCTGTTTACGTGTTTGTTTACGGAAGTTCTTTCCTGGATCAGGTAAAAAACTAAGATCTTGAGCTATGATTCCAGTGCTAAAAAGCAGTAAAATCAATAGGTTTAGACGGTTTAAGTTGAGATGCTTCATAATTTTCACATTTGCATTCAGGAGTAAAACTAACTCCTAGAATTATGAAAAACAAGTAATTAACAAAGTTTTCAACAATGTAACGGATAAATTGATCTGTAAGTTACATAGCAGAAGCGCCTATAACATTACATTTGCTTACATATCAAAATGATCAAAGACATCCATTATCCAGAAGTTACCGACATCGCCGTAGCGGTAATCAAAGAAGAAACTCCAGAAGGTGAAGCATGGAACGTTTACTTGCTTAACCTCAAAGACACAAATATTACTGGTGTGCTTGTTACATCAAAAGGTTATGGCACCCAAAACGGAGAAGAGGTTAAAACCTCTACCCTTCGCCATTTCATTGATGGAATGACCGCAAAAAGTTTTGCCAAAATTGAGCCCATCATGGAAAACGTTTTTTGCCTCAGCAATGAATATTGGGTAAGTTTTTATGTGAATGACTTAATTCACGACAAGAAATTTATCTTCCTTCCAGAAACGATTTCGGAACAGTTCTTTACGAGTGTTCCCGTGATCAATAAGAAGGGTGTTTTGATTGTTTGATATAGTTCCGATGTTGTTCCGGTAAACCTTTAAAAATACCGGATTATGTTACCTTTTTCAGAACCAGAAAAACTATTCTTTCTCGACATTGAGACTGTTCCTCAATGCGCCGAATTCAGCCAACTTTCAGAAACTTGGCAAAAACTGTGGATACACAAGGCATCAACACTTAAGTTAGAAGACCCTCCCGAAGTCTCCTATCAACGCGCTGGGATTTATGCAGAATTCGGAAGAATTGTTTGCGTTTCAATTGGAAGAATTCAGTTTCAAAACAAAGCGCCAATTCTAAAAATTCGATCCTTTTACGACCAAGAAGAATCGAGTTTATTGCGAAAGCTCTCCCAATGGCTAAACAGAAACATGGCGTCGGGAAACAAGCTCTGCGCGCACAATGGAAAAGAGTTCGACTTCCCATGGATTGCCAGGCGAATGTTAATCAACCGAATTCCATTGCCTAATTGCCTTCAATTAGCAGGCAAAAAACCATGGGAAGTACCGCATCTCGACACCCTCGAAATGTGGAAATTTGGCGATTACAAACACTATACTTCGCTCAACTTGCTTGCTGAAACCTTTGGTATTCAATCGCCCAAATCAACCATGGCGGGGAACATGGTGGCTGAAAATTACTGGCAAAAAAATGCCCTTCATGAAATTGTGAAATACTGTTCCGAAGATGTAAAGGCACTTGCCGAGCTCGCCTTAATTTGGTCGGGGAAGCCTGCTATACAAGATGTGGAAATTATAGCTTAATCCACTTCTGTTTGCTCTTAGGGATTGTTGTAAATTGCGCAGAGTATTTATAGCTATGCGCAAAAGAATTCTTATCCCCTGTTTGCTTCTTATCGTTACTGTAAGCGCTTGCAAAAGAAGCCTCGAAAAACACGGGGAAGATTTTGCTAGTTTGATGAAAAACGACGACGGACTTTTCCGTGGTGTTAACATTGGCGACACGCAAGACCAAGTGCAACAAGCCGAAAGAGAAGCTCCGTCTTCATTCACCGAAAACGTGCTCACTTACGAAGGCCAAATCAATGAAGCTTCAGATTATTCGATTCGTTATGGCTTTGAAAATGGGAGCTTATATGAGATCATTGTAGACGCTACATTTGAGGAAACAGATCAAGGAGTAAAGGTTATTCATGGTTTTAAAAGTTACTTCACAGAACGTTACGGAGCTTTTATTTTAGGCAATGGATTCTGTGTATGGGATGTAAAAACCAGTACCGCCAATGTTCATATAGAATTGGTTGATGATAGTGAATATGATTCTTTCGGGCAGTTTTCGTTGAATTTTCACAAACAAAATGACCCTGCCATTCAAAGTTCGAAGTAGTGAAAGAAAAAGTGCTCCGTGTTTCTGGCTTGACCGTTCAATTTGAACAAGAACAGTCGTCTAAGCCATTCATTGCAGCCGATCAAGTGAGCTTTGAAGTGGAGCAAGGTGAAATACTTGGCATCGTTGGAGAGTCTGGCTCTGGAAAAACGGTTACCGCGCTTTCAATTCTTCGTTTGCTTCAACAAGTGCCAGGAGCATCTCAGACTGGAGAAATTACTTATTTCCCACAAGGAAAGAAGCCTGTTAGGATCGACGAGTTGAGCAACAAAGAATTGTTAAACTATCGAGGAAAGCACATTGCCATGATTTTTCAGGAGCCGGGTGCGGCATTAAATCCGGTAATGACTTGTGGAAACCAGATCATCGAAATGATACTGCTCCACTCCGAAATTTCAATTGCAGAAGCAAAAAACAAAACGCTTTCGTTGCTCAAAGATGTTCGCCTAGATGAGCCAGAAAGAATCTTTGAATCCTATCCACATCAAATGTCGGGAGGTCAAAAGCAACGCGTCATGATTGCGATGGCAATGGCCTGCAAGCCGTCTATTTTAATCGCCGACGAGCCCACAACGGCTCTTGATGTAAGCACCCAAAAAGGCATCCTTGATTTGATGAAGGCTTTGAGGGATGAACACAATACAGCAATCATTTTTATTTCACATGACTTAAATTTACTGTCAGGATTTGCCGAAAAAGCATTGGTAATGAAAGACGGTAAAGTGGTTGAGTATGGCACTGTAAAGGAAGTTTTCAATCAACCTTCGCATCCATATACTAGAGGCTTGCTTTCGTGCCGGCCACCTTTAAAGTCGCGTCTTTTTCGACTTCCTGTGTTAAGCGATTTTCTATCAGCAGGTGGAACCGGAAGCGGCTTTGATCCAAACCATCCTTCAAACCAAATATTGCCCGACGAAAGACAAGCTCGCCACAAAGAAATTTATGCGCAGATGCCACTCATCCAAGTTCAAAATCTTAGAGTTGGTTATGAAAATAAATCAGGTGCGTTTTCATCTAGAAAGCAGAATATTCATGCTGTTGATCAGGTGAGCTTCGATATTTTTCCTGGCGAAACACTAGGACTTGTTGGTGAATCTGGATCTGGAAAAACATCCCTGGGAAGAACCTTGATCCGTTTGATCGATCCAGAAAGTGGCACTATTTTTTTCAATGGAAACGAAATAACCAACAGTTCACAAAATCAGCTGCGCAATCTGAGAAAGTCGATGCAGATTGTTTTTCAGGATCCATATCAATCATTAAATCCTGTGCTTACTGCAGGTCAGGCTGTAATAGAACCAATGGTTGTGCATAAAACCGTTTCTTCTTCGGAGGAGCGAAAGAAAAAAGTCTTGGAAATGTTCGATAAAGTGCACTTGCCAAGACGGTTCTTCGATCGCTTACCTTCTACATTATCGGGTGGACAAAGGCAGCGGCTTTGTATTGCTCGTGCACTGATTTTGAATCCTACATTTTTAATTTGCGATGAGGCCGTTTCTGCATTGGATGTTTCTGTGCAAGCTCAAATCATCAACTTGATTTCCGAGTTAAAACGAGACATGGGATTCACATGCTTATTCATCTCACATGACATTTCTGTTGTAAGATACCTTTCCGACAGAATTCTGGTAATGAAGCATGGTAAAATAATCGATCAAGGCGAAGCTGATGCGCTTTGCGAAAGTCCGAATTCAGCATACACAAAAGAACTACTCCAAGCCGTTCCGGTTGGACTTATCCCTTGACCTTTCGAAATCATGATCATTAAGAGCGCCACATTTGTAATTAGCAACCGAGAAGTGAAGGGCTGTCCAACACCTCGCTTACCAGAATATGCCTTCATCGGTCGTTCGAATGTTGGGAAAAGCTCTTTGATCAACATGCTTGTTCGTGTGAAAGGACTCGCTAAAACCTCAGCTAGACCTGGAAAAACCCAGTTAATTAATCACTTTCTAATCAACGAAAATTGGTTTTTGGTCGATCTGCCAGGTTATGGATATGCCAGAACATCCAAGGTGCTGCGTGAGGATTTTTCTAATATTATTAAGGATTACATTTCGGGCAGAACGAACTTGATGAACCTTTTTGTTTTGGTGGATATTCGACTTGAGCCTCAAGCAATCGACTTGCGATTTTTTACTTGGATGGCCTCAAATGGAGTTCCCTTTTCGATCGCATTTACCAAGGCCGATAAACTCGGTAAGACCCAGCTTCAATCTAAGCTAGCTGCGTACAAACGCGAACTGCTTAAAGACTGGGAAGAATTGCCTCCAATATTCGTTACCTCTGCCGAAACAAGTTATGGTAGAGACGAATTGCTCAATTACATAGAGGAAACCAATCCGCTTTTTGCAAAGTTCTAATCAATAGAACACACTAACGCTGGTGCGTTTCTCAAAAGTTTTCGTTGTTCCCGCTGCTCTCAAAAGCACGAAGTAAGTTCCTGCAGGAACTAATGTGCCGTTTGATGTTCTTCCATTCCAGTAATAACCAGGCTTGTTCGACTCAAATACCTGATTTCCCCAACGATCAAAAATTTGGAGAGAGTAATCCTTCATCCCACTCGACTGAATTTGAAAGAAGTCGTTGATGCCATCGCCATTTGGAGAAAATGCGTCTGGAAAAATGAGATCCTCAGGAATTTGAATTTCCGAACGAACTGAATCTCTGCATCCATTTTCATCTTGAACTTTCAATTCAACCATGTAGATTCCCGGTTCTGAATAATCCTCAAATGGGTTAATTACTGATGAAACTTCACCATTTCCAAAACTCCAGAAATAGGCTACTCCACCTATGGATTGATTAATAAAGCTGATGTTTTCTCCAGTAGAAGGATAATCAGGCAAATCAACGGTGAAGTCTGCTTCTGGACGTGGATTAAAAAACACATTCAATGAAGCAGGGAAAGAACTGCAGCCATTGGTGTCGGATACCAGCAAAGAAACGTTTCCTATTGTAGAATTGTCCCAATCAATCACTATTTCATTTGTGTTGGAGCTTCCAGACACTTGACCTCCCGAAGCTGACCATAAATAATTGAAATCATTGTTGGCGCTTGCAACTTCATAAATAACAGATGCACTGTTGATGCACAAAGTATCTGGCCCAAAAACTTCTGGTGTAGATGGTCTTTTTAGATAAGGAGAAATCGCCAAGCCGTTTTGCAAGTTAACCGCCCATTGGGTTATCAAACTATCGTTTTGAATGATTGATGTTACATCTGAAATTGTCCATTGATCTTGTACATCAACCGAAGTAAATGCCCACGGTTCGAGGCCTTGTGTAAAGTCGATCTCTGAACTTGATTCAATACTTAATTCGCCAATGTTTCCGTAAATTCTGAAATAATATCGGTCGTCGACTTTACAAATTTCTGGACTTGCCAAAACAAGCGGAATGCCTTCATCGGCCGCGCTCACATCAGCAAAACGCAATCCGACTTGACCGAAAGAAGTTGGTGCGCCAATCTTAAGTGGACGGTATTGCGTCTCACTTCCAACTGGGAAAATGGAGAGTTGTCCTAGGAACAAATTCCTGAACAAACCACCATTTTGATCGGAAAACACCCAACCAGTATTGCGGGTAACTGTGTCGATCGAATCTGTTAAAACGATAAGTGAATCGGCTTGTGTATTGATCTTACTGTTGTTGATGGCCAATTTCCAACACGATACCGATTGTGATAGTGTCTTCAATCCATCACCCGAACAAATAAAATTACCGGTTTCGACAATGCCAGTTCCCGATATCTCTTGGTCGGTTCCACTAAGTAAAAAGTCGGAATTGTTGGTAGATGTCAGCGTTCCATTTTGAATAAAGTTGCCCGTAAAGTCAATTGACCTCACGTTTGAAAGTGTGCCTTGGTTTTGAATATGACCACTTACCAGCAATTCGCCACTGTTCAACAAAGAAGCATCTTCATCAACAACCAGAGAATCGTTTATAAATAAGTTACAATTGTCCAATACCGTTAAAACGGTATTGCCGCCCTTGATAAAAAGCTGCCCATTCAGCAAACTGCCAAACAAAACACAAAATATCAAAAGGACATGTTTCATTAAGCTTCTTCTTGTGGTGGATCTACTAAACCTAGCTTTTCTCCATAGTACTGACCAAAATCGCGCATCGTTTCAGCCATGAGGATTTCTCCAGTTGCCTTTTGTAAAGTATCGGCCATCATGAAAATGCTCTGGTGGATGAATTTCTTCATATCATCGACCGTCATTTCTTTGGTCCATAAATCAACACGCAATGTGTTTTGCTCATTTGGATCCCAAACCGAAAGCATCATGGCATTTGCTGGGCGATTTATCACATTGTTGTCGGTGGCGTCCCAATGAATCGTTTCTGGAACTTTGTGCGCATCGAGCTGTACTTTTAAAACAATGTCGGATGTCAATTTATCACTCATTTTTTTAATGGTTTGTAGCCCGATTCATTAAATAGTTTGTGGGCATCTTTTGAAGAAAGCAACTGTGGAATTGTAACGTCTGGATGCTTGCTCATGTAATTTTTTACCAATTGCAAGCCAAGCCAAACACCCATTTTAGGAGGTGTTTCTTTGGTAAATCCAGGTGTAAACGGCCCATCGTTGATGTAGTTCACTTGGTTGTTAAAATCGGTCGAATAAAACAGTTTCTGGTCGATAAAATGCGACCAGATTTTCTGCTCGTTTTCTTTACACCAGGTGAGTTGGGTTTCATCATATGCCATTATCGAAGCTTCAGAAACATCTGGCAATAGCTGCATCGCAACATAATTGATCGTTCCGTGGTAAATCATCCAACTGATCAAATCATCGGTAGTGAACTTCATCTCATAATTGGCAAGCAGAAAGCCTCGAATCGCGTCGGTTACAATTTGATTCCGATTCATGTTTTTGATTTTGTATGCTGGCATGGCGAGCAGTTCGTAGAACTTGCATTTTTCGCCCAAGTACAAATCCAAGCTGATGGCCACCGATGAATCGGTTGCCGCTATATTGTAGTTAAACCCCGAAACCATAGTCACAATTTGCGGCACAACAGAATCGGGAAACAAAATATGGTATCGGTTAAAGGCAGGAGATAAAACCTCCTTTATGAAGGCAACATCTGGATACTGCTTTTGTACTTCATCGTAAACCAATTTCACATCTGGGTCGTTCAAAAAGCCCAGCAAACTTTCGCGGAACATCGGATTTTTAGAACTTCCTATGCGAATAATATCTGCTGCAAAAATTGGGAAAAATGATCTGTACTTTCGTTTGAGCCTAACCGTGTCGCCGACAAATGTTTCTTTGGTACACTTGAAAAGATCTTGCTCGAAGCGGTCAATTTTCAACTCCACCTCAGCAATACCTGCATCTTCGGCATCAGGCACACGGTTTTCTGGCTTGCCGGAATCACTTCCTCCGCAGGCTGAAAAGACTGTTAAAAAAATCAGAATGAGAGTTCTCAAAACTACCTGCATACTCAATGTATCCTACTATCTTTGCGAATAACAACGAACAAAATTAACAATATAGTACATCTCCCAAACGCGTTGTTTACCAATATTTCGACAAATGAAAAAGTTACTCATCGTTATTCTTCTTTCTCCTTTTGTGCTTCAGGCCCAGGAAACCAATCGAAAAATTCGCTTCGGGATGAAAATAGCTCCGCTTTTTTCATGGATTAAACAAGATTTTGACCTTAACAATACAAGCATTTCCGACGATTTTGCAGTAGATGGAGGTGGCTTAAGATTGGGTTTCAATTGGGGCCCTCAATTGGAAATCATCTTAAACGAAACCTTTTTAATTTCTACTGGGGTTGATATCAACTATTCAACAGGAAAGCTCACTGGACGAGCGAGCCGCGGCTTAATAAATTACGACTTCAATCAAGTTTATAAAATGCGCTTTATCGAACTTCCTTTAATGATTAAAGGAAGAACCAAGGAAATTGGACACTTGCGGTATTTCATGAGCTTCGGATTGAGTGCAGGATTTCGCTACAAAGCAAATACGGAGTTCTCGGAGGAGTTTGGAGGCAACGAAATTACAACCACCAATAGCAACTCAGACGCTTATATCAATTTGTTTAGAGGAGCATTGCTAGTTGGAGGTGGCGTAGAGTATAACATTAGCGCGAATACTTCCTTGGTTGCCTCAATCGTGTTTAACAATGGGTTAACCAACACATTAAAGGACCAACAGAAAGTAGAGCAAACAACTGGAACATTGTATCCTTTAGATGATTTCAACTTTGTTCGTGAAAGAGGCATCACTAACCACATGATGCTGAACGTCGGAATTTTATTCTAACATGAGAATTGCCCTTGCGCAACTAAATTTCCACATAGGGAATTTCGAAGAGAATACCCAGAAAATCATCAATCACATCAACCTTTCAAAAAACGAAGGCGTCGATTTGGTGGTTTTTCCTGAACTCGCAGTTTGTGGATATCCCCCACTGGATTTTCTCGAATTCAACGATTTTATTGCGCGTTGTAACCATGCTATCAGCGAGATTGCTCAAGCATGTATTGGTGTTGCCGCGATCGTTGGAGCACCAACCGTAAATCCGCGGAGCGAAGGCAAAAACCTGTTCAATTCAGCTTACTTCTTCGAAAATGGAGTAGTAAAGCAAATTGTCCACAAAACCCTATTGCCCAACTACGATGTCTTCGACGAATACCGATACTTCGAGCCCAACAGCGAGTTCAAGTGCGTGCCGTTTATGGGTAAAAAAATCGCGCTCACCATTTGCGAAGACCTTTGGGATGTTGACGACGATAAAATGTACCAGCGGTGGCCAATGGATGAACTAATCCAACAGCAACCCGACTTCATCATCAACATTGCCGCTTCACCGTTTTCTGAAAATCATGCAGAAAATCGCAAGCGTGTTTTGCACCGAACCGCAAGCCATTACAAGCTTCCGGTATTCTATGTGAACCATGCAGGAGCACAAACAGAACTCATTTTCGACGGAGGGTCATTGGTGATGAACCGCGATGGTAACGTAGTGAACGAACTCGATTACTTCCGCGAAGACTTCCGTCACTTCGATCTCGATTGGGTAAAAACAGCGAAATTCGTTCCGTTTGCGGCCGAAAGTGCATTTTCGTCCCATCCCGAAGTCACCATTTCCCGAGTATACAGCGCACTCATTCTTGGCATTCGCGACTACTTCAGAAAAATGGGCTTCGCCAAGGCTATCCTCGGGCTTTCTGGTGGAATAGATTCAGCTGTCGTGTATGCATTGGCAATCGAAGCGCTCGGTCCAGAAAACGTGCTCGGCGTGATGCTTCCATCACAATATTCGTCCGACCATTCGATCAACGATTCGGTGAAATTGGCCGAAAATCTCAGCGGTCGAGTTGTAGAAGTGCCCATACAAAATACCGTAAACACACTACTCGATCAACTCAATCCGCATTTCGAAAACAAGCCCGCAGGCCTCACCGAAGAAAACGTACAAGCAAGAATTCGCGCGGTAATGCTGATGGCTCTCAGCAACAAACATGGCTATATTTTACTCAACACTTCCAATAAATCCGAAGCGTCTGTTGGGTACGGAACGCTCTACGGCGACATGTGCGGCGGACTTTCAGTAATCGGCGACGTATACAAAACCCGCGTTTACCAACTAGCCGAGTATATCAACAGAAACCAAGAAATCATTCCCCAAAACATCCTCACCAAGGCGCCAAGTGCCGAACTCAGGCCCGATCAAAAAGATTCGGATTCGCTGCCCGAATACGATGTTTTAGACCAAGTGCTTTTCCAATATATCGAACTTCGAAAAGGCCCTGCAGAAATCATTGCGCAAGGCTTCGATTCTGCGCTCGTAAACCGGATCCTGAAACTAGTCAACACCAACGAATACAAGCGTTACCAAACTCCACCAGTGCTCCGAGTTACTCCAAAGGCATTCGGAACAGGGCGCCGCATGCCGATCGTTGGGAAATACCTTTCCTGATTTTTTAGGGGCTTCCCTTCCGCAAGCTACAGGTCGGGCTTTCGCCCCGATGGGGCTCAATCCCTAAGCCGGGCATCCTGCTACTTAAAATCCAACCGTTAACTGTAAGGCTGTTGTGCGTGGCGACTCGATCGACATCGGGCGAAGTGCGTACTCTGCGTTCAATAAATTGTTCACGATAAACGAAAACGCAATCTTATCGGTCGCCTTGTAAATCAAACGCGCATCAAATACCCAGGCTCCATCGTTGTTTGCTTCACGGTAAGGCTTTAATCCTGGCTTAGGCTCTCCCAAAATCGCCAAGAAATCGTCAAGATCTTCAAAAATCTTATCGATGTTCTGCATGTGGCTGTTGTAACGGCAGCTTCCTCCTAAGGTCCAAGCACCACGAGAAAATTCCACATCAGCCTTAAACAAATGTTGGAAACGGTACTTCAACAAATAGCCTGTCGAATCAGACGATGACGTTGAATAGGTTACTGGCTCTCCTGCATAATTCACCGGATAAGGTTTGTTAGGCTGCAAAGCAATAGGCAAAGTGTACGTGTAACCGGTCAGAATCGATATCGTATTTTTTCCAATCATGCCCGTTCCGGCAATCGATGCATCCCAACCGGTAACCTTGGTTTCACCAATGTTCAGCGACGCAAAGCCCAATCCGAATAGCAAATTTGGATCTAGTGGACCAAACTTTCCGAAGTTAAATTCGATGTTGTCTTCAAAGCGTTGAATAAACCACACCAAATCTGCATATGCCTTGAAACCGCCAATTTTAAAACCTTGCTTCACACCCACTTCAGCATTCCAAGAACTCTCCGATTTTAGGCTATCGTTCGGGTAAATCAAAATTGGTCCCACACGGGTTCTGATAAACTTCTCTGCAATTGTTGGGAATCGGTAACCCTGCCCGAATGATGCTCGCAAGAAAGTGGCTTTATGCAACTGCAAATTCATCCCAGCACGAAAAACAGGTTTCCCTTCGGTGCTCACAGTAACAGAATCGCCTTCGTTAAACCGCGGACTACTGATCGAAAAGTGTTCGTATCGACCACCGGCACTCAGCGTGAGTCGATCCCAAAAAGTACGCTCCAATTGTAAGTATGCTGCTACATTTCTGCTGCCTGAAGATGCCTTGGAATTTACTGTATCAGATAAATTTCCTTTGTATAAGTCTGATACTCCAAATGTGTAAGAATGCAAAACTCCGGCAGTAAACAAGGTTCCCTTTAAAAATCCTGAAGTAAAATTCTTTTGCGCTTGGTATTCATTGTACAACAAATCACTCTTGTTCGCTTGGTTATTGTCGTTGTTGTTGTTTAGATGGAAAAAGCGATTTCTCAATGTGTGTCTGAAACCCTTCTTTCCAATGTAGGTCACAAATGGATCTATGTAATAAACACTCTGCAAGGTTAAGGTAACCGAACCTGGATATGACCGATACATTCCAGTATCTGCATTAAACCAAATCAACGTTCCTGTCGATCTAGATAACATCCCATTAAAGTTAACACCAAACGATAAGCCTTCTACTTTTTTGCTGCGGTATCTCAAGTTGGCGTTTATTCTCGCACGGTTCTCAAATTCTCCTCGTTGCTCTGCAAATAGATTGAAGGTGGTATCAGAAATATCAACCGGTGAAGCTGCTTTAAATCCATTGTCGTTGTAGAAGTTTCCTCCAACAACCAAGTCCAAGTTCCCCACCTTGCGCGAATGGAAGAAGTTTACACCCGTGTACGTTGGATTGTTATCGCCCCAATAAATTGCGTCTTTGTTTCTCGGATTGTTGTATACACCCGAAAAAACGTTCACTTTCGTTTGTGGCTTGTCGCGCGGATAAGCAGTTCTAATATTCAGCACACCACTTAAAGCAGCCGAACCGTAAAGCACCGACGATGCGCCTTTGATCACCTCAACCTGCTCGATGTTTTCAACCGGAATAAAGCCCCAGCTTGGTCGTCCTGCATCGCCAGAAAGCAATGGTAAATCATCTACCAAAATCATCACACGGCTTCCTGCGCCAAAGCTGTATCCGCTTCCGCTGCGTATTTGAGGTTCATTGTCAACTATACTCACACCCGGAACCTGCTGCAATGCATTGTCGATTGATGTGGTATTCTTGTTTTCAATGATATTCGGCTTGAGCACTTCCAAACTCACGGTGAGTCGCTCAATGTTCTGCTCATATTTCCCTGCAGTGGTTACAAATGTGGCCAACTCTTTCGAGTCGCTTTCGAGGGAGATGTTCACGGTAAGTTGATCTCCAGGCTTAATTTCAATAGGCTTTTCAATGGTTTTGTAACCAATCTGACGATAAACCACCGTTCGCAAACCCGGCATTACACTTAATTTATAGCTGCCATTGATATCGGTAATAATACCAGATGTTTCGGCCCCTACAACATACACTGCAACGGCGGGCAACAACTCTCCGTTTGCATTTTTTACCACCCCAGAAATCTGCGCTCTCTCCACTTGTGCAACAACCGATTGTGCACAAAAAAGAAAATAAAGCAACCAAATGGAATTAAAAATACGATTTGTCAACATATTCAATGCCTGCGTTCTTGATTTGTAACTTGCAATGTACAAAATCTTCAATGCGTGCAGTCATCCGACGAACTTATTCATACCATCGCTTTGTCATTATTGCCAGGCGTTGGGCACATTACAGCCAGAAAAATTATACAAACTTCAGGTACAGCTTCCGAGTTTTTCAGGGAGTTAAAAAAAGGCAGTTTCAAAGAGTTCAAGCAACGCTGGTTGAGTAACAGCAGTGTTCTAGAAACTTACCTACGAGCCGAACGCGAGCTAGAAAGTATCCAAAAGCACCAAATCAATTGCCTTACACTAAACGATCCCGAATATCCTCGTCGATTAAATGCTTGCGACGATGGCCCAGTGGTGTTGTATACACGCGGAGAAATGGACTTGAACGCACCTCGTTATGTCGCATTGGTAGGAACACGCAAAGCAACACCTTATGGAATAAGAGCAACTGAGGAATTAATTAAACAGCTCGAACTTCATCAGTGCACCTTAATCAGCGGACTGGCTTACGGTATCGATACAGCAGCGCATAGAGGAGCTCGTGACGCTGGTATTCAAAACATTGCAGCCTTGGCTCATGGGCTCGATCGCGTTTATCCTATTTCCAATAAAAACCTTGCTCGTGCAATGGAGAGTTTCGGCGGTTTGGTAAGCGACTTCCCTACTGGAACGAAGCCCGATCGTGTCAATTTTCCCATCCGGAATCGAATCATTGCAGGACTCGCAGATGCTGTAGTTGTCGTTGAGGCCGCCTCAACCGGCGGAGCGCTCATAACTGCCGATATTGCTACATCTTATCATCGAGATGTATTTGCAGTTCCAGGACGAGTTACCGACGACTATTCGAATGGCTGTAACCTGCTCATCCGAAACAACCGCGCTGCTATCTTAACTGCTGCAAAAGATTTATCATGGCACTTGGGTTGGAAAACATCAACCAAACAAGCCGTACCTGTTCAAACAAAGATTCAGATCGACTTAACCGACAACGAAGAATTACTGCTCAAATTGGTCCGACAAGGCGTTCAGGAACTAGATCAAATTCTTCGAAATACCGATATGCCGATCAATCATGTCACTGCAAGTCTACTTTCTTTAGAGTTTAAAGGAATGATCAAAGCCCTTCCGGGGAAAACTTGGCAGATGACAGGAAACGGGTAACGATTATTTCGAAAGCTCTTCTTGCCGTTCGATCATCTGTTCCCATTGAGCAACCAAGTCGTCGAGCTCCTTCTTGCGAAGTTCGTGTGCCTTGAGAAGCTTTTGTGCCTCTTCTGGCTTGGCATACACTTCCGGATCTGCCAATTGGTTTTCAAGCTCTGCAACGGCATTTTCAAGCTCCGAAATCTTTGTTTCGGTGTTGCGAATCTTGTTTTGCAATTGCTTCAATTCCTTGTCGTTGTTCGGATTTCTCTGTTCAACAACCTTTTCTTGTTGCTTCTTTTCTTGCTGAACAACTTTTTCTGCCTTTACCTGCTCTAGCTGTTTCAGTGTGTCGAGCTTCCGGCTTTGCAAGAATTCGAAAATTCCACCTGGGAATTCTTTGATCTTTCCTTCTTTAAACTCAACCACTTTGTTACACAACCCATCCAAGAACTCCCTATCGTGCGAAACGAGAATCATGGTTCCGTTGTACTGTTGCAGCGCCGACTTCAAAATGTCTTTCGACCGCATGTCGAGGTGATTGGTTGGCTCATCGAGCACCAATAAGTTAACCGGTTCGAGCAACAATCTAGCAAGCGACAAGCGTCCTTTTTCTCCACCAGAAAGCACCTGAACTTTTTTATCTACCGTTTCGCCACTAAACAAGAATGAACCAAGAATATTACGCAGCTGCATCGTTGTAACATTGCGCGCTACGCTTTCAAGTGTTTCCAGCACAGACGCTTTAGGATCAAGCAATTCTGCCTGGTTTTGAGCGAAGTATCCCAAGTTTACGTTGTGCCCAAGCTCAACTTTCCCTTCATGGTCAAGATTTCCAGTAATGATCTTCGAAAGTGTCGTTTTTCCTTCTCCATTTCTTCCAACAAAGGCAATTTTATCGCCTCGTTCAACCATTAAGTCCAATCCTTTCAGGATCTGCTTTTGTCCAAAACTCTTCTTTACACCTTCTGCGGTTACCACAACTTTCCCAGACCTTGGAGCATCAGGAAATCGGAAGTGCATAGATGCATTATCTTCCTGCTCCACTTCTATTCGCTCTACTTTATCTAGTTGTTTGATTCTTGATTGCACTTGTACTGCTTTGGAAGCCTTTGCCCGAAAACGATCTATGAATTTCTCTGTATCATCAATCATTTTCTTTTGATTCATGTAAGCAGCCATTTGCTGGTCGCGACGTTCTTTTCTCAAAACAACGTACCTGCTGTATGATGCTTTATAATCCTCGATTTTACCTAAAGTGATTTCAATGGTTCTGATAGTAACCGCATCCAAAAACGCTCGGTCGTGCGATACCAAAACCACAGCGCCAGGATAAGTTGACAGGAAGCTTTCTAACCACTGTATCGATTCAATATCCAAGTGGTTGGTAGGCTCATCGAGTAAAACGGCATCTGGCATTTGAAGTAGAATCTTGGCCAACTCAACACGCATCTTCCAACCACCCGAAAACTCATCCATCAACCGATGCAAATCGGAATGAGAAAATCCCAATCCCAACAAAATCTTCTCTGTTTCACCATCGATGCTTCCAGTTCCCAAGAGCGACAAACGCTGTCCAACTTCATTCAATCGTTCAATGATTGCATGGTAGGCTTCAGATTCATAGTCGGTGCGCTCTTCAAGCTGCTTACTCAAATCATTGAGTTCACTTTCTAGCTCGAGCACTTCTTTAAAGGCTGTTTTGGCTTCTTCAAAGATTGTTCTGCCCGATGCATGTTTCATTTCCTGGGGCAGATATCCAATCCGATAACCATTGGGCACCGAAATAGAACCTTTGGTTGGCTCTTGCATCCGAGCAATGATTTTCAACAAAGTCGACTTTCCTGCACCGTTTTTTCCGGTCAAGCCTACCTTATCTCGCGGTTGAATCATGAATGAGATGTCCTCAAAAAGAGGTTTGCCGCCAAATAAAACCGATAAATTTCCTACTGTGATCATTGAACGGCAAAGGTAATCCGCTTATGCAGCTTTTTTACTACGATTTTTCGAATAGTGACAGAAATCACGAAATGCCTCAAATGTTCGTTTTACATTTGCATAAATTCCCAATCCAATGTCATTCCAATCAACCAAATTTTACTCGGTCGTTTCTCAAACTTGCCCACGTTGTCATCAAGGACCATTGTTCGTTAACAAGAATCCTTACAAAATGGAAAACTGGGACAAGATGCACGCCGACTGCCCTGTTTGCAACCTTCACTTTGAAAGAGAGCCAGGCTTTTTTCAAGGATCCATGTATGTTTCATATGGACTTGGAGTGGCGCTAAGCGTTGCCGTTGTTATGGTGAATTTTATGTTTGGCTTCGATCCTATAAGATATTTCATCACCAACACGGTTGCTTTATTTGGCCTGGCTCCGTTGTTGTTTCGTTGGTCGCGAGCGATTTATCTTAATGTCTTCGTGGCTTTCGATCCGAGTTCCCAAAGATCGAAAGGTCAGAGTGCTTCCGACTCTATGATCAGCCATCCTAGCGCTTGATTTTTTGCCGCACGAATCATGGCTTCTGCCACTTTTTCAACATGAACGGCGCGGTATCTTTTTAATTTTCCAATCATAATAGGCCGCAGCAACTGCATAAAGAACAAGCCGATCTTTTCTCCTAAGCGGAATTCCTTCCTTGGTCCAGCAAGGATCGATGGCCTGACAGAACACTTCGAAGAAATTTTAGATTGCCGCAGATACTCTTCTGCCTCTCCTTTACAACTTAAATAAAAATTGTCCGATCGAACGTTGGCGCCAAGAGAAGACTGCAATACAAAGCTATTGGCTTGATACTTTTCAGCTATTGAGATTAATTGCTTTGGCAGAATAACATCAACCTTGCGGAACGCTTGCTTACTTCCAGCCTTTTTTATAGTTGTACCTAAGCAACAAAAGAAGTAGTCTGGCCTTTCTGGTAATTCTATAGTAGAGAAATCATCAGAAAAAACAATCTCCTGAAGCTTTTCAGAAGCAATTCCTGTTGTTTTACGAACCAATGCATATACAGTATGAAACTGCGGATCTTGCAACAGATTGTTGAGCAAAAATGAGCCAGTAAGCCCCGTGGCTCCTGCTACGCATGCTACCATTAGTTTTTCTTCAACATTTTCACGTAATACTTGTACCCTCTGTTACGGTTGGAGTAATACTTGTTGAACTTGTAAATTCCCATTATGTGCGCACCTGCCCAAAATCTTTTGGTAGGTGAATAACCAATCAATTCGTTGTTGTTTAAACGGATATCTGAAAAAGTATAACCAGTACGAAATGTACCGATCATAGCAAACGACTCCGTGAAATTGTAAAAACAGCCTATGCCAATAACTCCTGAATAAGTGATTGCTCGAAAATCATGTTTTGAAAGAACTGGATAGTTCGGATTGTCGATTCTGCTTTCTTCTGCTACAATGTTGGCATTCCGGAGAAAAGAAATTTGCGGCCCTATATCTAATGTGAAACCTTGGTGGTGACTTGGGCAAAAATTAAAAAGCAAAGGAACGTCAAGGTAATCTAGTCTTGTTCTGAACCGATAAAATACTTCAGGATTAGCGGCCCCTGATCCAGGATAAACCTTGTAGGATTGACCAATTCTTGAAAAGTTCAGTTCAGTTTTGATTCCGTACAATTTTCGATAATAGTAACCACCATAATCAAAGTAATAAGCCCCCATCAATCCTCCGCCCATTGCGCCAGAAAACACGTAAACGGAGTCATCGCCTACGAATTCTACATCCTTATTAAACAAATAGTTGTTGTAATAAGAAAGCCCTCCACCTAAGTGCAAAGTTTGTGCACTAAGAATAGATGATTCTGCAAAGAAAAATAGAAGGCAAATGATTTTTCTCATAGTGGGTTTTGCTAACTTACAAAAAAAGAAGGTCTAATGCACGATTCAGTCACCACTATTTAAACGAAAAAAGCCCCTGAGGTAAGATTCAGGAGCTTTTTGTCGGAAATTATTCAATTACATCATGCCACCCATTCCGCCCATTCCTGGGTTCGGAGCCATGGCAGAACCTTCTTCTTTCTTCTCAGAAAGCACGCATTCTGTAGTAAGGAGCATACCCGCAATTGATGCTGCATTTTCAAGCGCTACACGAGCAACCTTTGTAGGATCAATAACACCTGCAGCGAGCATATTTTCATACACTTCTGTTCTAGCATTGTAACCGAAATCTCCAGTGCCTTCTTTCACTTTCTGAATCACGATCGAGCCTTCGCCACCAGCATTGGCAACGATTTGACGAAGTGGCTCTTCCAATGAACGCTTCACGATATTAAATCCAAACGTTTCATCATCGTTCTCGCCTTTAACTCCATCCAGTGCTTCAATAGCGCGGATGTAAGCAACTCCACCGCCTGGAATAATGCCTTCTTCTACTGCAGCTCTTGTTGCATGAAGCGCATCGTCTACTCGGTCTTTCTTCTCTTTCATTTCAACCTCAGTAGCCGCACCAACATAAAGTACAGCAACGCCTCCTGCTAATTTCGCCAAACGCTCTTGAAGCTTCTCGCGATCGTAGTCTGAAGTAGTTGACTCCATTTGCGCTTTGATCTGATTTACACGTGCAGTGATATCTTCTTTAGCCCCAGCTCCTCCAACAATTGTTGTGTTGTCTTTATCGATAGAGATTTTTTCTGCGCGACCAAGGTAAGTTAGGTCTGCATTCTCAAGTTTGTAACCTCTTTCTTCAGAAATCAATTGACCTCCAGTAAGGATTGCAATGTCTTCCAACATAGCTTTACGACGATCGCCGAATCCTGGAGCTTTTACTGCAGCAATACGCAAAGATCCACGGATTTTATTCACCACCAATGTTGCCAATGCTTCACTGTCAACATCTTCTGCAATAATCAATAATGGACGGCCTGTTTGAACTGCTTTCTCCAGAATAGGAAGAAGATCTTTCATTGAAGAAATCTTCTTATCGTAAATCAAGATGTATGGATTCTCAAGAACCGCTTCCATCTTTTCTGCGTCTGTCACAAAGTATGGCGAAATGTAACCACGGTCGAACTGCATCCCTTCAACAACCTCAACAGTTGTTTCAGTTCCTTTTGCTTCTTCAACGGTAATTACACCTTCTTTTTTCACGCGCTCCATTGCTTCGGCGATAAGCTTACCAACTGTATGGTCGTTGTTAGCAGAAATGGTAGCGATTTGTTCGATTTTCTTGTTATCGTCGCCTACAGCAGTGCTTTGTTTAGCAAGGTTAGCAACAATTAATGCTACTGCTTTGTCGATACCGCGCTTCAGATCCATTGGATTTGCGCCTGCAGCAACGTGCTTTAAACCAGCTGTTACAATAGCTTGAGCGAGTACTGTTGCAGTTGTCGTTCCATCACCAGCAATATCAGCTGTTTTTGATGCAACTTCTTTCAACATTTGGGCACCCATGTTTTCGATTGGATCAACCAATTCGATCTCTTTCGCTACCGATACACCATCTTTAGTGATGGTTGGCGCTCCGAATTTTTTATCGATAATCACATTACGGCCCTTAGGACCAAGTGTAACTTTTACTGCATTGGCCAAGGCGTCAACGCCACGCTTCAGTTGATCGCGGGCCTCGAGGTTAAAGGTGATTTCTTTTGCCATCTTGATTGAAAATTAAGTTTTGTGAATTAAAGAATTGCAAAAATGTCCGACTCACGCATGATTAAATACTCCTTGTTATTGAAAGAGATTTCAGTCCCTGCGTATTTCCCGTAAAGCACTTCATCTCCAACTTTTACTGTAAGTGGCTCATCTACTTTACCATTTCCTACTGCCACGATTCTGCCACGTTGCGGCTTTTCTTTAGCGGTATCCGGAATGATTATTCCTCCTGCTGTTTTTTCTTCTGCAGCAGCAGCTTCAACAAGTACCCGATCCTGAAGAGGACGAATAGTTACATCTGACATATAGCTTGTGTTTTTAGTGTTAAACAAATTGTTCGCGCAATCGATTAGCGAACAGTATGCCACCCATAATTTGCAGCAAATTGTTGTAGTTTTTGTCAGTCGCCCTGACGAATTAAAATAAAAAAGCCAGACTGTTCTGACAGTCTGGCGCAAATATGCTTTATGTGGCTACTTGTTAATTAGCAGGCGCTGGTGCAGGTGTTGCAACTGGTGCAGGTGCGGGCGCTGGAGCGGCAGGTGCAGCACCGCCTTCTTCGGCTTTCTTGGTAGAAATCGTTTCTACACTGCCCTCAGTGCCTTTTGTGTTAATTGCAGTTGATGCAAGGCAAAGCACGATTAGAACACCAGCAAGCGTCCATGTGGCTTTTTCAAGAAAGTCGGTTGTTTTTCTAACGCCCATTACTTGGTTGCTAGATGAAAATGTCGATGAAAGACCGCCCCCTTTTGAATTCTGAACCAAAACGATCAGCACTAGGAGAATGCAGGTAATTAGGATGAGTATGGAAACTAAGTATGACATGGCGTTTTAGGAAGGATTTTCCAAGTTTTCTATAAGGGCGGCAAAGTAACTGTTTTTTTCGGGATATAACAAACTTAATTTCATATAGATCCGAATTGCCCTTTGATGATCGCCTTGGGCAGCATAAATTTTTGCTAAGGTTTCTGATACCACATCATCGCGGTCTTCCACGCTTCGTCTTGCCATATCAACTGGAGAGAAAAATGAAGCTTTGGTCGGCTGCGATATCCTTGGCTCAGTTTCGATGAATTTATTGATAAGCGAATCTTCCACCGTTTTTACTGGTGATGTAATTTCTGGAGCCTTGCCACCTTCATTCATTAAATCGGCTGGCGTTGCTTCCACTTTATTTGAAATCGAACCCGAACGACTGCGTTTGAGCCAATCAGAGAAACTCAATTTTTCTGGCTCAATTGGAGGCTTTGACAAAGAATCAATGGCCGATACTGGCTCCAAGATAATGGGCAGCTCTTCGACCTGATCGAAAGATTCCGGCTCAGGGATAATCTCCAAAATTTCCAACCCAGCATCCAATGGAGCAGGATTGACATCTGACGTATCTTGCTCTATAAATGTTGGTTCTGAAGGATTGGATTCAACTTGTGTTTCCGACTCTGCATCTGCCTGCTCTATTGCAATCGAAGCCAATTCTATTGGAGATTCAATGATTGACTCAATGTTAGGGCTTTGTGCCTTTACAATTTGTCCTTCAACGATTTTCCAGAGTAATTTTCGATCGCCAGCATGCAAAGCCGCATCTTTCAGTTCTTCTTGGAAAGCAATATCGTCGGCACATTTCAGTGCTCTAACCAACATTGTTCGTGCAGATTGAAAGTATGGATATCTAGCCAAAACATCCTTCAGGCCAACAATGTCTGAAGCATTGAGCTTTGAATAATCTGATGCTCGATCTAGAAATTCGTTCCGGTTCATTACCAGTTAATCAATGCCTTGTTGAATATATCTTGAGCCAGTTGTTGGTTGATCTCGCGAATCAGATCTGCCTCTACCGACACCAAATTCGCACTCGATGGAAAATCGGCAAAACGCGAAAAACTCTGTTCGAAATCTTTTTCAGCGTCTTTGGTATTAGTAAATATCACATTTACCGTAATGGTAAGCCTATTTGAAGCAGCCGAATTGTTTCCAATCCCAACCGGCGAAACACGGTAATCGGTTATCGCACCTTCAATTCTTAAATCCCCGTTTTTGGCTGTAAGCTCTAAGCGACTTTGTGTTTGGAAAAAATTTCTTAGGTCCTCAGTGAACGACTGACTTAGTGTTGGCTGAACCAAACTTGCATTGTTTGGGAAAAACAAAATGCTGATCGACTTCGCATTGCCTGCATCTCCCGCGTTAAGCGAGATTCTACATGATGCCAATGCTACAGCTATCGTTAATAAAAGGAGGAATTTTCTCATCATCGATTAAAGCGTAATTCCGTACTCTTTTATTTTTCGGTACAAGGTTCTTTCTGAAATGCCCAATTCGCTTGATGCGTTTTTCCTTCGGCCTCGATACTTTTCCAGCGCCTTAATTATTAGTTCCTTCTCACGATCTTCCAAAGAAAGGCTTTCTTCTTCCACTACTTCATGGTCGGTAACTGTAGTGCCATGCACAGGAGTAATGTAAGGAACAGGGTTCGTCACTATTGGAGCAGGATTCACAACCTGTGTTGAATACATTTGATTCTGCTGAATCTCTTGTTGAATCTGACTAAAAAACTGCGCATTGTCTTCTCTAAAATGCGCATCGGCTGGCTGACCTTTCATAAGTTCTGCCATGATTTTTTTCATCTCCATCATATCGCGTTTCATATCGAACAATACTTTGTACAATATTTCTCGCTCCGAAAACTCAGCTGATTGATCTTGTCGCGCCACTGCTGGAAGCATGCTTCCCGGTTGACCCGGCAAATAGCGCATCAAAGTATCAACATGCACTTGGCGCTCATTCTCTATAATTGAGATTTGCTCTGTTACATTTTTTAACTGACGAACATTTCCAGGCCATCGGTAGCTCATTAATAGCTGAATGGCTTGCTCATCTAGGCGAATGGATGGCATTCTGTATTTCTCCGCAAAATCAGATGCGAACTTTCTAAACAACAACGCAATATCATTCCCGCGTTCCCGCAATGCAGGAATCACAATTGGAACCGTGTTTAAACGGTAATATAAGTCTTCCCTAAAACGGCCTTTTGAAATCGCTTCAGGAATATTCACATTGGTAGCAGCAACAATACGAACATCGGTTTTGAGCACTTTTGATGCGCCAACTTTAATGAATTCGCCACTTTCCAAAACACGAAGCAAACGAACTTGAGTTTGAAGCGGGAGTTCGGCCACTTCATCTAAAAAAATTGTTCCGCCATTGGCCACTTCGAAGTAGCCTTTTCGGGCTTCGTTTGCACCAGTGAACGATCCTTTTTCATGGCCAAAAAGCTCCGAATCTATTGTTCCTTCCGGAATCGCACCGCAGTTTACAGCAATAATACTCCCGTGCTTCCTAGTGGAATAGCTGTGGATGAGCTTCGAAAAAACTTCCTTTCCCGTTCCACTTTCTCCCGTAATCAAAACGGTTAGATCTGTAGGTGCAACACGCCAAGCTGTATCGATAGCGCGATCGAGCGTTGGAGATGTGCCAATAATCCCGAACCTGTTCTTAATGTCTATTAAGTTCATCCTTCTTAGGAATTATAGGCTTGAACCAAACGAACAGCCTTGCCCATTAATGTTGCTGAGGTACTCGATTCTATAAGCACTTCAACAATGTCTCCTGCTTGATAATCTTCTCTTGGAAATACAACCACTTTGTTTTGGGAGTTTCGGCCGGAAAAGTCTTCAACAGATCGCTTTGAGGTGTTTTCGACAAGAACTTCGAAAACTTTACCGATGTCTTTTGCGTTGCTTTCTCTAGACAAGCGGTTTTGTGTTGCGATCACTTCATTTAGCCTTCGAATCTTAACATCCGCAGGAATATCGTCTTCATATTTTCTTTCAGCAAGAGTTTTGGGGCGTTCCGAATAAAAGAACATGTAGGCAAAGTCATACTTCACTTCATTCATCAAACTCAAAGTGTCCTGATGCTCTTCTTCTGTTTCTGAACAAAAACCAGTAATGATATCCGTCGAAATGCCACATGTTGGAATAATTCTGCGGATTGCATCCACCCTTCCTAAATACCATTCACGGGAGTAGCCGCGGTTCATCATTTCTAGAACGCGAGAATTGCCCGATTGCACAGGAAGATGTATGTAATTGCAAATGTTGTCGTACTTCGCCATCGTTTCCAAAACGGCATCTGTCATGTCTTTCGGATGCGACGTTGAAAAACGGATCCTCATCTTCGGCACGGCTAAAGCAACCAGTTCGAGCAACTGAGCAAAGTTTACTGCCTTATCAAGTTCTTCGCTAGAGTAAATCTCTTTTTTCAAACCACCACCCGAATAAAGATAAGAGTCGACGTTTTGACCCAATAAGGTGATTTCACGGTATCCATTTTCCCAAAGATCCTTTGCTTCGTTGATGATCGTTTCTGGATCTCGGCTTCTTTCTCTTCCTCGCGTGAAAGGCACCACACAAAACGAACACATATTGTCGCAGCCACGAGTGATCGATATAAATGCTGTAATTCCATTACTGCCTAGTCGAACAGGAGTAATGTCTGCATAAGTCTCTTCTTTAGAAAGTAATACATTGATGGCTCTTTGACCATCTTCGGCCGTACGAAGCAAAACAGGAAGATCACGATACGCATCAGGCCCAACAACAATATCAACCAACTTCTCTTCTTCAAGTAATTTAGACTTGAGTCTTTCGGCCATACAGCCCAAAATCCCAATCACTGTATCAGGATTGTTTTTCTTCACTCGGTTAAACTCGGTAAGCCTTTTTCTAACCTTTTGTTCAGCATTTTCGCGAATTGCACAAGTGTTTACAAGAATTACATCTGCTTCATCTATGTTCTTAGTTGTAACAAATCCTTCATTTTTCAAAATTGAAGCAACAACTTCACTGTCTGCAAAATTCATTTGGCACCCGTAGCTTTCCAAAAACAGTTTCCGCTGTCCCGAAATTCCGCCTGGTGCATTTTCTGGAAACGCTTCTCCTTGGCGACCTACATCGATGACTTTTTCTATGTTATCTAACATGTGATTTTTTATAGCGTCTGCAAAAGTATGCATTTGTAGCTGTCTGACAAAATGGCACAGCTTACATTCGGGCTGTTGAAAAAAATTTGATGCTTTAGCATCAATACATATTAATGTAAAGATAAATTTGGAATCGGTCGATTAGTTTGTTTTTCTTTGCCGCCAATCAACCAATACCTCGATAGCATCATGGCAAAAAAATCTGATACTGCAACATCACCCAGAAACCTGGTAATTGTTGAGTCACCGGCGAAAGCCAAAACCATCGAAGGCTACCTCGGAAGCGACTATCTCGTGAAGTCGAGTTATGGCCACATTCGCGATTTGAACAAGTCGGACCTTTGTATCGACATTGAAAACGGGTACAAGCCACAGTATACAGTACCTGCCGATAAAAAAGATTTGGTTGAGGAACTCCGCAGATTATCGAGCAAAGCAGAAGTTGTTTGGCTCGCTTCCGATGAGGACCGCGAAGGAGAAGCGATTTCATGGCACATTTTCGATGAACTAAATTTGCCTGTTGAAAAAACCAGAAGGATCGTATTTCACGAAATTACCAAGCCTGCAATCCTGAAAGCCATCGAAACGCCAAGACAAATCGATATCAATTTGGTTGATGCGCAACAAGCTCGTCGTGTATTGGATCGTTTGGTTGGTTACGAACTATCTCCCGTTTTATGGAAAAAAGTTAAGCCATCACTTTCTGCAGGTCGTGTTCAATCGGTGGCTGTTCGGTTGTTGGTTGAGAGAGAAAGAGATATTCAGAACTTTAAATCCGAGTCTTCATTCCGTATTGTTGCTTTACTTGAAGTTGAACAAGGTGGAAAAAGACACATCATTAAGGCTGTTCTTCCAAAGAAACTAGCGACAAGGCCCGAGGCTGAAGCGTTTCTACAAACTTGTCAAAATGCACGTTTTTCGATTGGAAGCGTTGAGAAAAAACCTGCT
The DNA here is from genome assembly GCA_945883545.1 of Chitinophaga pinensis. Classification (GTDB taxonomy): domain Bacteria; phylum Bacteroidota; class Bacteroidia; order M30B66; family M30B66; genus CAMCXT01. The sequence goes on from CAMCXT010000002.1 coordinate 77,028, forward strand.
AAACGCACTCCATCTGCACCATTCACAACATCCACCTTGCAGCAGGAAGCTTCTCGTAAACTTGGGTATTCTGTAAGTCAAACCATGGTTTTGGCGCAAAAATTATACGAAGCGGGGAAGATCACCTACATGAGAACAGATAGCGTGAATCTGTCTGAAACGGCACTCGACGCTACAAAAGCACAAATCGATTCCCAGTTCGGCCCTCGTTACCACAAGCAAAGAAAGTTTGCCAACAAGAGCAAAGGAGCGCAGGAGGCTCACGAGGCCATTCGTCCAACCTACATGGAAAACCTTAGTGCTGGCGGAGACAACCAAGAGAAAAAACTATACGAACTGATTTGGAAAAGAACCATCACCAGTCAAATGGCCGATGCGGAACTTGAAAAAACAGTTATCAAAATCAATATCTCTGGCACGCCTGAGCAGCTTGAAGCACAAGGAGAAGTAATCGTTTTCGACGGTTTCTTGCGAGTATACTCAGAATCTAAAGACGATGGCGACGTAAGCATCGACGAAAGTGAAGATTCGGGCTTGTTGCCAGCTGTAGAAACTGGACAAGCGGCGGCGCTGCAGGAATTAACCGCAACGCAAAAGTTTGCCTCCTCACCTCCAAGATATACTGAAGCTTCTTTAGTGAAGAAGTTAGAAGAGCTCGGTATTGGACGTCCTTCAACATACGCTCCAACAATCTCTACCATCCAAAAGAGAAACTACGTGGTCAAAGAAGATCGCGATGGAACGAAGCGGATGTATGATGTACTGACGTTAAAAAACCATCAAATTCGTGATGAAGTTAAGTCGGAAATCACTGGTGCTGAGAAGAATAAGCTTTTTCCAACCGATATTGGATCGGTGGTGAATGATTTCTTGACAGAACATTTCGATCAAATCCTTGATTATCACTTTACTGCGAAGGTTGAGAAGGAGTTTGATGAGATTGCAGAAGGCTTGAAAAATTGGTCGAACATGATCGACTCTTTTTACAAGCCCTTTCATGTAACCGTTAACAAGACCTTAGAGGAGTCGGAAAGAGCAACTGGATCCAGAATGCTGGGAACAGAGCCTACTGGCGGGAAAAATGTATATGTGAGAATTGGTCGTTACGGACCTCTAGCGCAAATCGGGGAAACTGAAGACGAGGACAAAAAATTCGCAAATCTCCGCAAGGGTATGCGTTTAGAAACTATCACTTTAGAAGAAGCGCTTGATTTATTTAAGCTACCAAGAAGTGTTGGTGCTTTCGAAGAAAAAGAAATGGTAATCGGTATCGGTCGATTTGGGCCTTATATTCGTCACAACAGTGCCTTTTATTCATTAGGTAAAGAAGACGATCCGATGACAGTAACCAGCGATCGTGCTGTAGAAATCATCGAAAATAAGCGCGAAGCGGATGCGAAAAAGGTCATCGCCAAATTCGATACAGATCCTATAATCTCTGTATTAAATGGCCGCTTTGGTCCTTACATCACCAAAGGGAAAGACAATTATAAAATCCCTAAAGACCGCGACCCTCAAACACTTACGCTAGAAGACTGTGAGAAAATTATTGAAACAGTTGGAGTGGCTAAGCCTACGAGAAAGCCAACAAGAGGGGCAACAAAAAAGAAATAATCGGGCGAGATGAATCTGCTTCAGTATTTTGATCAACAGCAACTTATAGAGCTAAAGGCGAACGATTGGCATCAACATACCATTGGTGCTCAAATTGAAATTTACAGTGTTGATCATTTTATTGGCAGCGATTTTCCTCAATTGGTGCTACTTTCGACTTGCGAACCAGGCGATGACGCTCATCTTTTCGATATTCGCTTGGCATTTTATAAGCTTTACTTCCCCGAAAATAGATTGCGCATTGCCGACATTGGTCACTATGTAGGCACTCCAGATGAATTGGGCGAAGTGTTGCTCCGCATTAAAGAGTTTGGTTCGATTCCATTGGTAATTTCTCCTGAACAATCGGCATCTTATCAGTTGTATAATATGTATTGCCAGAGAGAGGAAACTGTAAACTTTGTCTCAATTGATGAAAGGCCAGACCTTGGAGAGCACAACGATTTGTGTGGAGAAGACAATTGGCTTACTCATATTGTAGGGCATACTCCAAATTATCTTTTCAATTATTCTCTCATCGGGTTTCAGCAATATTTGTCGAACACCAACCAAGTGAATGCATTGCAAGATTTTCATTTTGACATGCTCCGCTTAGGACAAATCAGAAATTCAATTAGAATATCGGAACCTATTCTGCGAAATGCTGATTTTTTCAGTTTCGATCTCTCAGCAATTCGACATTCTGATTGCCCTAGCGCATTTAAAGCTGGTCCAAACGGGCTTTATGCTGAAGAGGCGTGTCAGATTATTCGTTATGCTGGATTAAGCAACAAGGTAAGTTCTGGAATTGTTTCAGGCTGGAATGCAGGCCTAAATGACCCCATTACACCTCAGCTAATTGCTCAGTTGATTTGGCATTTCATAGATGGACTATCGAATCGCACGCCAGACGGAAAGATTGGCAATGAGAACGAATACACTATTTACAAAGTAAGCTCAACCGAAGTTGAAGACGAACTAGCCTTTTTCAAGAACAATAGAAATGGAAGATGGTGGATGAATGTGCCTTCACATAACAGAAGCCATGGAAAACCCATCCGTTATCATATGGTTCCTTGCAATTATGAGGACTATCAACAGGCCATGAAAGGGGAAATTCCGGATACTTGGTGGAACACATACCAAAAGCTGTCCTAATTTATTTGTCTGAATATCAGACTCATGAGCTTGGTATAGAAGAAATTATTAACCGTTTATTCACAATTTTAGTTGTAGATCCGAAATATATTTACGTATTTTAGCCTCCTTAATAGAATAAAACCGATTCAACTATACCTAAATGAAAATACGGTTTACCGTTGCCGCCCTGCTCTCACTTGCTTTTTCAGCGAACGCTCAGCAAGATCCTCAATTCAGTATGAATATGTTTAATCGCATGGCCGTGAATGCCGGTTATGCTGGTACAACAGGTTCTATTTGCGGAACTGTCTTAGGAAGAAGTCAGTGGATTGGATTTGAAGGCGCACCAAGAACATTTGTATTAAATCTTGATGCTCCAGTTAATGCGCTTAAAGGAGGCTTAGGTCTTTCAATTATGAGCGACCAAATTGGTGTTGAAAACACCGTTTATGCAAAATTGGCTTACTCTTATCACTATAAGCTGGGCGCTGGTATACTTGGCGGCGGACTTGACCTTGGCATTATGAGCAAAACTTTAAATCAAGGTTTAAATCCTCTACAGCCGGGAGATCAAGCTATTCCTGACAAGCAAGTTTCGGCAACAGTATTTGATTTGGGTTTAGGTGCTTACTACACCACGCCAGATTTTTATGTGGGCTTATCAACAACACACCTACCACAATCAACGTTCAATATGGACTTGTACGAATACAAGTCTAGACGCCATTTATATCTAATGGCTGGTTACAATCTTCAGTTGCCGAATCCTGATTTTGTTTTAACGCCATCCTTATTTGTTAAAAATGCAGCAACAACACAATTAGACATCAACTGTAACGTTAAGTACAAAAGCCGCTACTTCGGCGGTTTATCCTACAGATTGCAAGATGCTATGGTGGTAATGGTTGGTGGCAATGTTTGGAAAGACCTACAAGTTGGTCTTGCTTACGATGTAAATACTTCCAAGTTAAATCCATATAACAATGGGACATTGGAAATCATGCTCAACTACTGCTTCAAGATAAAAATCGACAAGCCACGTCAGATTTACAGAAACGTAAGATATCTGTAATTTTTGTCTGTAACTGAGTTTACTCCCTTTCGTTTATACAACCTACAACAGGCCCCAACGATTGTTATCTGTTTACGTTACAATCTCAAGAAACCCTGAACATTATGACCAATCAAATGAAGAGTGGTGCATTTAGAATCCTTTGCTTAAGCATAAGCGTTTCAATGCTACTTAGTAGTTGCGGAAACGATGGCAACGGTTACCTAACCGGAGTTCAAGACCGCAAAAACTGGTTTCAAGAAGATCCTTTTGGAATGGTTTACATTCCTATGGGAAGCTTCAACATGGGCCCTAGCGACCAAGACGTCACGTTTGGCGTCACAGCGCAAAGTAAAACCGTGTCTCTACCAGCCTATTATATGGATCAGACAGAGATCACTAACAATGAATATCGCCAATTTGTTAATTGGGTTCGAGATTCAATTGCTCGTCGTTTCTTAGGTGAAGTGGATGAAGAAACCTGGTTGATTACAACCGATGAATTCGAGCAAGACTATCCTGTTCCAATACTTAATTGGGAAGAGCGTCTCAAATTTGACATGGATGACGAAGAGGTTCGTGAAGCTCTCGAACCAATGTTCCTTCCAGAAAACGAACGCTTCTATGGAAGAAAGGAATTCGATACACGTAAGTTTAACTACGACTTTTGGTGGATCGACTACCAAGCAGCTGCTCGCCGTGGAAACAGAGCGCAAGGCTTGAAAGACCGTTCGAAGTTCATCATCAAGGAAACTGTGAACGTTTACCCTGATACACTTGCTTGGATTCACGATTTCACATACGCTTACAACGAGCCTCTTACAAACATGTATTTTTGGCACCCAGGCTATGATGACTATCCTGTTGTTGGTGTAACTTGGAAACAAGCACGTGCATTCAGCATTTGGAGAACCAATCTTAGAAATGGTTACTTGTTTACAAACGAGGACTCTTACGAACAAAACTATCGACTTCCAACAGAATCTGAGTGGGAATACGCATCTCGCGGAGGATTGGATCTGAGTCCTTATCCTTGGGGTGGACCATACATTCGTAATAGTGTTGGTTGCTTCCTTGCCAATTTTAAGCCACTTAGAGGTAATTATATCGACGACGGTGGTTTAACTACACTTCGTGCCGACTCTTACAATCCGAATGGATATGGTCTTTATTGTATGGCCGGAAATGTGGCTGAGTGGACTAGCAACGCTTACGATGAGTCTGCTTACAATTTCTCGCACGACAATAGCCCTGATTATACTTACGAGGCACAGGCATCTGATCCTATCGCCCTTAAACGTAAGGTTATTAGAGGAGGCTCATGGAAAGACGTTTCTTATTTCCTACAAACAGGAACAAGAACCTACGAATACCAAGACACCGCTAAATGCTACATTGGCTTCCGTTGCGTAGTCTCTTACATCGGACGGGACAAAAACGATATTGCTGAGTAATTTTCAATCAGCAATACCGTTTCTCTGAAGAATCCTTATTGAAACCAAACACACCAAATACTTCCACACACACACTTAACATCAAAAAAAATGGCGAATTTTCTTGCAACGAAAAAAGGAAAAAGATTAATGGGCATGGTCTACGGGATCGGTGCCGCTATCGTGATCGTAGGTGCATTATTTAAAATTCTTCACTGGCCGTTTGCAAATGAAATGCTTATGGTTGGTCTATTAACAGAGGCAGCGATTTTCTTTATCTCCGCTTTTGAAAAACCACATGAAGATCCAGATTGGTCGCTTGTTTACCCTGAACTTGCAGGAATGCATGATGAAGGAGCTGGACATGGTCACGATAAAAAAGCAGTAAAATCGGGTAAATCTGATGGCGTTTCTCAGCAATTGGATAAAATGCTTGAAGAAGCTAAGATTGGTCCAGAGCTTCTTGAAAGTCTTGGTAATTCATTCAAAGCGCTTACAGACAACACATCTAAGCTTGCCGATATTACTGATGCATCAGTTGCGACCAACGAGTATGTGTCAAACATTAAAACTGCTTCTGATCGCGTAGGTACACTTGCTGATCATTATTTGAAAGCATCTGAGTCTTTAGACAGCATCACATTAACAAATTCTGATGGTGCATCATACGGCGAACAATTGCAGAAAGTATCGAAAAACCTTTCTGAGTTGAACTCTGTTTATGAGCTTCAATTGCGCGGCGCAGAACAACATACTCAAGCTACAAAATCGTTCTATGACGGTATTGAGTCGTTGATGTCAAATCTTCAAGATTCTGTTTCTGATACTAAGAAATACAAGGAGGAAATGTCTCAATTGACAACCAACTTGACGTCTCTGAACACAATCTATGGCAACATGTTGACTGCCATGAACATTAATCGTTAATTTCTTTTCCAACCCCAATACTAAAAGACATAAGATATGGCAGGTGGTAAGGAAACCCCGAGGCAGAAAATGATCGGGATGATGTACCTTGTACTTACGGCGCTTCTTGCGTTGAACGTATCCAAGGAAATCCTCGATGCATTCGTAGTAGTAAACGACGGTCTAGTAAAAACAGACAAGAATTTTTCAACCAATAACGCGCTTCTTTATTCTTCTTTGGAGGCACAGCTAGCTAACGACCCAGTTCGTGCACGTAAAGCTGTTGACGACTCTAAAAAGCTTAAAAAATGGGCAACTGAACTTCACACCTTTATTACTGATATCAAAACAGAATTAGTTGTTGCCGAAGATCAGGTTACTAAAGAAATCGCTGCTAGCAAAATCGACAGCTTAAGCACCGTTCAAAACAAAGACAAATACGACAATAGTACCCGTATCATGTGCGGCGAAACGCCTGATGGGTCTGGCGGGAAAGCGCGTGAGCTGAAGAATAAAATCATCGAGTTTAAGAAAAACTTAATGGGTATTCTTCCTAGCGAAGAAGTAAGGAAAAAAACAAACCTTGGCCTTGCTACTGATGATCCACCAAAGAAAGGAACTGGAATTGAAACTTGGGAAACTCAAAAGTTTTATCACCTTCCAATCGCTGCACAAGTGGTTGTTTTGACTCAACTTCAAACAGAAATTCGCAATGCTGAAGGAACTGTATTGAATGAGTTGTTCAAATCAATTGGCGCTCGTACCATTAAGGTCGACAAACTTGCTGCTCAGATGGTTCCATCGGCAAACGTTGTTGCGATTGGCGATGAATTTACGGCAAAGATCTTTGTAGCTGCATTGAACACTTCTTCTATTCCTGATGTAACAGTAAACGGAAGAGTTATCACTGAAGTTGACGAAAACGGTTTCGTGGTTTTCAAAGCACGCCCCAATGCTGAAGGGGAACAAAAAGTAAAAGCATCAGTGAAGTTCAAAAATGCTGATGGTGTTGATGAGGTTTCTGAAAAGGAATTCACTTACACTGCTGTTAAGCCAAATGCTGTTGTTTCTCCTACCAAAATGAACGTGTTCTATATTGGTGTTGACAACCCTGTTTCAATTTCAGTTGCAGGATCGGCTCCTGATAAAATTGAGGCGAGCCTTACTGGTGCAACTGGATCTTTGACCCGCGTTAAAGGTGGTGATTTCATCGCGAAAGTTACTGCTGGCTCAAAGTGTACAATTCCGGTTAGCGTTAAGAAACTAGATGGCAAAGGAACTTCATCAATGGGTGCGCCAGAGTTTCGTATCAAACGTATTCCTGATCCAACGCCTATGTTGTTAGGAAAGCGTAATGGAGAAGCCATTTCACTTGGAGAATTAAAGTCTGCTGGATACATTTCTGCGGTTCTTGAAAACTTTGACTTCCAAGCAAACTTTAGTATCATGTCTTTTGAATTTGGTGCTAACATTGGCGGTATGTACAAAACAGCCCAAGTAAACGGTAACAAATTCGACGGAGCAGTATCTGCATTGTTGAATCAAGTTAAACCTGGTGCTCGTATCTTCTTCTCTGATATCAAAGCAAAAGGTCCTGACGGTTCTACCCGTACATTGAATGCTTCATTCAAAATCAAGTAATCTTTTCAAAAAATCTGAAATCATGAAACGCCTTATTTTATCAGTAGTGCTTCTTGTTGCGGCTTTGCCTAACTTAGATGCTCAGTCTGTACTTGACGATAAGGTTCAGGATGGCATTATCAAGAAGGAGCATATCCAGAACAGAAAGCCAATCCCATACACACCAATTCGCGAGGCGGATGTGATGTGGAAAAGAAGGGTTTGGCGTATCATCGATCTCAGAGAAAAGATCAATCTTCCTCTTTATTATCCTCTCGGTAATGATGTAAATGGATTGAGAAGTTTAACAAATGTTATCTATAAGTCTGTTACGGAGGAGGTTTCTCTTCGTGTTTACAGCGGTGCCATTGACGACTTTTCTCAAGAAGTAACGCCTTCGGAAGTAAAAAAGATGACAGAAAAGAGTTACGAAAAGGTAATTCCGAGTATGATGGATCCATCTATCGACACTACCATCATCGTTACTGAGTCATTTTCTCCGAACCGAGTTAAAAAATTCTTGATCAAAGAGGAATGGTTCTTCGATCGTCAACGTTCAGTGTTAGATGTTCGTATCCTTGGAATTTGTCCAATGTATGAGCAAGAAGACAAGGAAAAGGGCGACCAACCATTGTTCTGGGTTTACTTCCCTGAAGCGAGAAAAGAATTTGCTAAGTATGATGTATTTAACCGCCAGAATCCACAAGAAAGAAGATCATTCGATGATATTTTCTGGAAACGACAGTTCAGCAGTTACATCATCAAAGAGGAAAATGTATATGACCGCTCCATCAATGAATACAAAAAAGGGATGGATGCGCTTTTAGAATCAAACAGAATTAAGGACGAGATCATTACTTTCGAGCATGATCTTTGGGACTTCTAAAGATAATTCACTAGATTGTTTAACCTCCACGCTTACATGAAAAAGCCCAGACAAATCGTCCGGGCTTTTTCATTTCTAGCTGTTTGGTTAATTGCCTCGTAGATGCAAATGGCGATTTACTTAAATGTACTCCTCGCCTCTTTGAACTTTTACGTTACTAACCATCTGGCGAATTTCCTGCTCGTTGTCTTTTTTACAGATCAACAGAATGCCATCAGACTCTACAACAATATACCCATCTAATCCCTGAACAACCACAAGCTTGTCATTGGGCACATTAACAATGCAGTTCTTCGTGTCGTATAACATAGCCTTACGGCCCACTACAGCGTTTTCGTTTGTGTCGTGTGTAGAATTCTCATAAAGAGATCCCCAGGTTCCTAAATCGCTCCATCCGAATTCGGAAGGGATTACATACACATTATCTGCCTTTTCAATAATCCCATAATCGATAGAGATATTGGTGCACTGTGCATAGGCTTGTTCTAAAAATGCCTCTTCTGTTTCGGTATAATAGTTACCTGCACCATCCATAAAAACTTGATGCATCTCTGGTAGGTATTTCTGGAAAGCATGCAACATCACCTTGGTTTTCGTGATAAATAGTCCAGAATTCCATAGAAACTCCCCTGAGCTTAAAAACGACTTAGCCAAATCCGCATTAGGCTTTTCGGTAAATGTTTTTACTTTAAAAACTTCTAATTCGGAGTCTTCTTGAATGTATTGAATATAGCCATATCCAGTATCTGGACGTGATGGCCTGATTCCTAGAGTAACGATAGCGGGATTTTGTTCTGAAAATGCAAAGCCCTTCATTACCTGATCTAGAAACGCCTCTTCCTTTAAGATAAGATGGTCGGACGGAGCAACTACAACATTGGCCTCTGGATTTTTACTGTCGATTTTACTTAATGCGTATGCGATACATGGCGCAGTGTTTCTTCTAGATGGCTCCAGAAGCACCTGTTGATCATGTATTCCAGGCAATTGATCCATTACCAATGATTTGTAAATCTTATTTGTAACAATGAGGATGTTCTCTTCCGGCATGATTTTGACAAACCTATCGAACGTTTGTTGTAAAAGCGTTCTGCCTGTTCCGAGAATATCGAGAAACTGTTTCGGTCTTTGTTGGCGACTTACAGGCCAAAAGCGTGTTCCCACGCCCCCTGCCATGATAACGCAGTAAAGGTTTTTGTTTTGTGTGTGCATGATCAATGTTGAGGCAAATTAACGCAAAACGTTAAATGCCGATCTTAAACTATCAATAACCTCAGGGATTGAGTCTGCTTTGCATGTGCCAACCGAAAGCCTATACCAGCTAGAATCTTTGGATGCTCCAAAAGCATAAAATGGCACTATAGCAACACCTGCTTTATCGAGCAGATACTGAGTAACGTCGGCTGTTGTTTCTATCAATCGCCCCGACTCTGTTTGTTTTCCCCGTAAATCAATTTTCACGGTTAAATAAAGCGCTGCTTGCGGGGCAACGGCATCAACCGAATAGCCTTCTGCTTTAAGCTGCATGATGCCTTCGTAGAACGCATTCAATCGGCGCTGTAGCCTTTTGCGCAAGTTTCCAATGTACGACTGAACTTGATTTAAGTCAGATAGATAAGCTGCTGTTGCAACCTGTTCTGCCTTTGGTGCCCAAGCCCCAACGTGTCCAAGAATGCTTTTCATCTTGTCGATAATATGATTGGGGCCAAAAGCCCAACCCACTCGAACGCCCGTTGCCGCAAAGGCTTTTGACAAACCATCGATAAAAATCGTGTATGGTCGCAATTCTGGCACCAAGCTAACTGGATCCTCATGACGGGTTTCGCCATAAGTCAAGGTCCAATAAATCTGATCGTACATTAAATAAAGCGGCTTGCTTCCTGGTGCACGACGAGAATTTTCTTCTAACACCAACTGTGCAATTTCGAGAAGACCTTCCTTCGTGAATGTTGTTCCTGTTGGATTTAGTGGTGAGCACAGAGCTAATAATGTAGCATCTGCCAAGTGCGGACGAAGTTCATCTGCCGTAGGCATAAAATTATTCTCCGCACTCGCTTCGATCATCACTTGATTGGCATGAGAAAGATGCGTGTAGTGATTGTTGTTCCAAGAAGGCACAGGGAACACAACCTTATCGCCTATATCTACAAGCGTTTGAAAAAGCGCATAAATCAAGGGGCGAGCACCTCCGGCAACCAAGAATGCTTCTGCATCATAATCGAGCATTTGGTATTTTGAAATAAATGCAGAAATTTTTTGGCGAAGCGATAAAATTCCGTTGGCTGCAGGATAATTGGTATGACCGGCCTTGTATGCTTCAATGATTTCATTAAGAAGCTCCTCGGGAATTGGAAAAATCGAAGGATCAAAATCGCCAATGGTGAAGTTCCAGATTTTTTCTCCTTGCTTTATCTTCTCATTAATCTCTCCCGCAAGTCGTATGATTTCAGAACCTTGAAGAGATTCTGCCATTTTAGAAACCGGATGTATTACTTCTTCAACCATGACTTGACATTGAGGGTGCAAATTAACATAACTTTTATTCGACACTTGTGAGTATTTCCACCTCTGCCAAAGGATGAACAAGGTAAATTTTTTGCGTGTTAATTTCCTCGCACTTAAAATTCTTTCTTTGCTTAGGTCCTTTCTTGAAAATTCTACCCGAGCGTAATTTGAACAATGTGTTCTGTGGCAATTCTTCCAAAAAAATCACCGATTCTCCATCGTCATATAGTCGGAGTTTCTTCATGAGCTCAGGATCGCCACAGCTACTTGCCGCAGGATTGTCCATATAGTTCTGAAGCGTGTCAAGCATCTCTTTAGGAAAGATATCCTCCCTCAGAAAAGGTTTCATGTGAAGTGAGTAGTGCTCTTTCCACTCCTTTCCGTGAGGCTTCACTCTACTTCCAAACTGATTCCAATTGGTGAGATGCGCTATTTCATGCACCAAAGTGATTAGAAACGCATAGGGATTTAGATTGAAATTGATTGAAATCCGATGGCCGCGCGTTTTGCCCAAAATGGGCCTAAAATCTCCCAATTTGGTTGATCGGTCGCGTGTAATCGTTAAATGAAAACCATACTGGACGATCCACTCCACAATTTGTTCAACTGCCGGTTCGGGCAAATAACGAGAAAGAACAGAGGCATATTTCTCTTTCATAGCCGAGCCAAAGATGCTTAAAAAAGATGCGGTTTTTAAAAAAAGAAATAAACAAAGCGAGGTAAAATATTGGCAGGTATTGTATGGATTTTCCTACTTTCGGCATCTCCAAATTTTTTCAACATATGCGGAAATACATTAACTCCGGCTTGTTTTCAGTTGTAATTCTTTTGTTTCTTCTTCCCTTTATTGAAGTAAGGTGCAACGACCAAGAAATAGTTCATGCTTCGGGAATGGCGATGGCGCTCAACTTGAAATTTGAAACCAATGAGGATGTCTTTGGTGGAATGGGGGGAATGATGAAGGACAATGATCAAATGACTTCGGCACTTGACAAGCAAAATAGAAAGCCTGATGTATTTGGCATTATCACCCTATTTATCATGCTATTAGGAATTGCATTTCAGTTTATTCCTGTACTTCAAAAACCTTGGATTTCTGCTGTTTTAGCTGGTGTTGCTGTTTTAGCTCTAGTGCTCATGTATTTGATTTACACAAGAGGTTGGGAAAAGAAGATGAATTCCGAAAGCGGTTCAGAAATGTTTGGGTATATGAAATTTACCCTTCACTTTGTTTATGGATATTGGCTTGCTTTACTGGGTTGTATAGGGCTTTTAGCCTACAACATTTTTAACCAAATTCAAGACAATCGAGCGAAAGCGATTGCTGTATATTACCCCGTAACCAAGGATGAGGCTCCAGATATTATCGATAATTTCTAATTATCTGTAGCTGCCAAATCCAGAAAAGGCTTTCGTGTAGTACGGTTCTGATAACCGGCTAACCACTACACCTCGTTTGGTAGAAGCGTGGATGAAAAAGTCTGGTGCCACATGCATGCCAACATGGGAGATCTTTTTTCCGTCTAACTTGAAAAAGTACAAGTCGCCCTCTTTCAATTCGGCGGCATCTACTGGTTTTGATTTTTCTTTTTGTTGGGAAGATTGGTGAATGAGCTTGATTCCAAAAACCCTTTGGTAGACAATCATAACGAATCCGGAACAATCGATGCCAGATCTATCTGTTCCTCCATATTTGTAAGGAGCGCCCAGCCAAGAAGCAATCTCTTCGTAGTAAGCCCGGTTTGATCCAGTGGGCAGTTCTATGCCTAATCTTTCTTCAAGGGCTGCTAATTCAGATTTTGTCGCTGGTTTCTTTTCGGTTGCTGTCTTTTTGCCTGTTCTACAGCCGAAAAGAGCTGCGGAAAGGAATGCCAAAAAGATCAGGTTTAATTTAAAATTTGATGGTGCTTTCTTGAAGCAGATATTCATAATCAACAGGTTCAAATTCTGGCTTTATCTTAATGCCTTCGTAACCAATTTCGATTCCATCTCTGTATTCGATGGTTAGGTATAAAAGGCCATCTGCGTCATAGCTTCTCCAAATTCCAATTCGCTTTCCATCAACATACTTGCCTTCCCAAAACAATTTTCCATCGTAACGAAAGGCTTGGTGCCTTCCCTCGGCTTTGCCGTTTTTGAAAGATCCAACGAAGCTGGTTGTTCCATCTTTAAAAGCGTGGCGCCAGTCGCCATCCATAAGACCTAAAACAAATTTTCCGCGGATAGTGTGTTCTCCTTGCTTGAAAATCCAATTGCCTTCTCTTTCACCTTCAATAAACTCTCCGAAAGCAAGCGTATCGGCACTTTCTGAAAGCTCCAAAGAAAATCCATCTTCTGCTCCGTTGCGGTAATATTCTTCTTTGAGGACGCTTCCACTTTCATAGTACCATAGCCATTTCCCTTCAGGACGGCCTTTGTTAAATGCACCTTTCTGCTCAAGTTTTCCATTGAGATAATAAAACGACCATTGCGCATTTCTTTGATCATCAATATAATAACCTTCAGATTTTATCTCCTTGTTCGGGTAAAACTCCTTCCACAATCCTTGCTTTCTGAAAGCAGAATCGAGCATGCCGGAAGAAATCAGAATGCCATTTGACCAATATTCGGCTTTGGAAGGTTTGCCGAAATCGTCGTAAAAAATTTGCTGTCCAGTAAGTTTGCCATCAGCTGTAAGCGGGCCGCTTCGCTTGATTGTTCCATTTGAAGCATATGATTTTCTGATTTCTGGAGGCTTTGCATCTTCGGCAGTCTGCTGCAAAATATCGTCGATATACCGTTCGATTTTTTGAAGATTTCCTCTTTGGTCGAATGTTTTTACATATCCATTCTTCAAGCCTGCTTGGTATGCCGTTTCTGATTTGATGGAGAAATCTTGATAAAGTTCTACCCAGTTTCCCGCTTTTCGATTCTGCTTATCGGTGCGATTCACAATTTTCCGTTGTACAAGGACGCCTTTTTTGTAATCCAATAGAGTGATCACATTTCCAGATGAGTCGCACTCAATGCCTCTGCCCTCCTCCTTTCCTAGTGAAAAAGGAATTGCCGTTTGAAGATTTGTGTTTGGATAAAACCTGCGGGAAAACCCATTTTTCAAATCGTCAATAAAAGCTTCCTCTGTGCTAATATTACCGTTCGAAGTATAATCACGGCGTAGCCCGGATTTTTTTCCGTTTTGATATTGAATGCTTGTTTTAAGCAAACCTTCTTCGTTGAAAAACTTCCACAAACTATCTGAAATACCTGCCTTTTTATAGCCTTCAGATTTAATGGCTCCCGATTCATAGTAAGCTTTCCAAAGGCCATCGGGTTTTCCTTCTTTCATAAAGCCCTCACCGGACTTTTTCCCTCCGGGGAATTTGAGAATTACATATCCGTTTTGAACTAGGCTGTCCTGTGCTGTTAATTGCACTGCAAAAAATATTGCAAAAAACAGGAAAAGCCTATTCATCATGTTAATAACCAAAGATTTTTTTAGACTTCAAGATCGTTACTTCACCATATTTCTTGAGCGTCTCTTTTGGAATTTTCTTGGACGATCCTACTACAGTAATAACGAATTTACCTTGGGCAAAAGTACTTGTATGAAAATCGCTCACATCTTTGATCGTTAAGCTATTTAGTTGCGGATAAATGATTTTACGCGTGTCCTTTTCTAACCCTTGTCGTTTCAAGGCGAGATAGGTAGGCGCAATATCACCAGCCATGGTTCTATCAGATACCATTTGACTTTTCAGTGCAGAAAGAGAAGCATTGAAAAGACTTTCTGACTCAGGCATTTTCAGAATCAACTGATTCATTGCAAGCATGGCTGAATCTAATTTATCGGCTTGGGTACCTATGTAGGCTCCAGCCATTGAAGGCATATCCTTAAATCTCGGGAAATTGAAATAGCCATAACTAGAATAAGCAAGTGCTTTTGATTCACGTATTTCTTGAAATACAACTGATGACATCCCTCCTCCAAAATATTCATTAAACAATGCAGATTTTGCTAGTCTTGTAGTATCGAGTGGGCCGTGTTTGGCTAACCAAGTGATCTCGGCCTGGACCATGTTGAAATCGGTAAAATACACCTGTTTGCCACTTTGTTCTTTAATTACAAATTGCTTTGCTGTTGGCACTTCAAGACTTGGCATTAACGGCTTGTGATATTTCGTTAATAACCTCTTTAATTCTGATTCTTCCAAGGTGCCATAATAAGATACAGCATGTTTATAGCTTGTTAGCTTGTTGATAAGCTCTGTTAATTCAGAAACTGATAGTTTTTTTAGTTGTTTCTCTGAAAGATTAAATCTTGTTGGATTTTCTTCGCCATACAAAGCGAAATCATTTAAGGCTTTTCGAATGTATTGCTGATTAAATTTAGCATTCTTCCTGGCTTGAAGTTGATCTGCAATAAGCTGTTTCAACACGCTTTCGGTTGGTTGAACTTTTGACAAAATGTGCTCAATCGTTGAAAGTGCTCTTTCGAAAGACTGTTCGGGTCCGCTAATCTCTATAACAGTTACACGATCATTTGTGATAACATTGTAGTCGCATGCAAGATTAAAGAACTCAATACCAACTCCTTCTGGACTTAGATTGGCTGTACCTGAAAGCTTCATTAATTCGATTGCGATTGGAAGTCTGAGATCGTTCAGTCTTCCCATTTCAAAAGTATAGCGCAGTTTGAACAGTTTATTTTCGTTGTTTTTCACCTGAAGTAAATCAACACCTGGAAGCAGTTCAGACTTAAAAATATCTTTATTGAAATCCAAAAATTGGGGCGTAATTGGTTTAGATACATCATCAAAAATATCTTTTGCAAACCTTGAATTGTCTTTTCTATTTACTTCAACAGGTGTGATTTCTGGTTTAACAATTTTCTCCGTAGGCAATTCTGCCACTTGTTCCTTCATCACTACTGTGAAGTCGTTTTTAAAATTGTTTCTTACAAAAAGAACCAAATCACTTTTGCTGATTTTTCTGAGTTTCTCTTTACTCAAAACAGCATCAGCGAGGGTTAAATCTTTCACAAATAGATTTACCAAACTGAATGCTCTTCCTGCATTGGATTCCATTTCTTCCAACTCATCTTTTTCAAGATTCAGCAAAATAGACTTCAAGAGTTTTTCATCAAACTTCCCTTTTTTCAAAGAGTCAATTTGTGCTGTTAACAAGGTTTTTACTTCATCAAGTGTTTGATTTTCTGAAGGTTCTCCCATAAAAAACAGAACAGAATAATCATGCATTTGAATTATATCGCCATCAGCACTGAGTAGCTTTTGTTTTTTAATGAGATTCTGTTCAAATAAACCAGCATATTCGTTCACTAAAAGTTCTTGAATAGCAATTAAATAAGGTAAATTTTCACTGGTACTTTTCGGTAGTCGATAACCAACGAAAACACTTGGTTCTTGAAGGCCTTTTATCTTAATGATTTCAGCAGTTGTATCCACCACTTCTTCAGGAAAACGAAGCGGTTTAATTGGTTTGTTCTCAAAAGATTTAAAGGCGTTATCAACCTTAATAATCATATCATCAGGATCAAAGTTTCCGGCCAATATAATTCCCATATTGTTAGGAACATAGTACCTGTCGAAATACTCATGAATTGCTTTCAATGAAGGATTTTTCAGATGTTCAATCGTTCCAATGGTCGTTTGAGTTCCATAACTATGGTTTTTAAACAATGAAGCCATTGCAGCTTCAAACATCCTATCAAAATCAGAATCTAAAGAAATATTTTTCTCTTCATAAACTGCTTCCAATTCGGTGTGAAACAAACGAAGAACCGGCTTTCTGAACCTTTCTGATTCTATCTTTAGCCAAGAATCAATTTGATTTGAAGGGATTTCGTTGATATAAACAGTTTCATCAAACGAAGTATATGCATTGGTGCCCTTTGCGCCAATATGTTGCATCATTTTATCATATTCATTAGCTATTGCGAGTTTTGCTGCTATCCCTGATATTGAATCTATTTCGTTATAAATACGCTTTCTTTTCTTTTCATCCTTAGTCTTATTGTAATCTTCATAGAGTTCGGCAATCTTGTCAAGAAATATCTTTTCTCTATCGTATTGTCGGGTTCCAAATTTATCGGTTCCCTTAAATAGCATATGCTCTAAGTAATGCGCTAAACCAGTATTGTCTTTTGGATCATGCTTGCTTCCAGCCTTGATTGCAATGCAAGTATAGATTTTCGGAGCAGTTCTATTCACTGTCATAAAAACCGATAATCCATTTTTTAATACGTATTTTCTTGTTTTAAGGAGATCACCCTCAACAGTTTCATACGTGTAACTATTGGAAGAATCTTTATTGACCTTCCCAATTTGTGCATTCAACACATATCCAATAGCTGTAAAAACAACAGCGAGTATTAACTTTCTCATTTTCAATTCAAGGTTTAACATCAAAGTCCAAGTTTTGCCGAAATATCGAGCATTCTTCTAATTGATCTTTCAGCAGGAATGCGAATAGCTTCTTCTACATCAATTGAAGGTTCTTCGTTTTTCATGCATAGATAGATCTTTTCTAAAGTATTTAGTTTCATGTGCGGACAATCGTTGCAAGCACAATTGTTTTCAGGGGGTGCAGGAATGAACGTTTTTTCCGGCGAATCTTTCACCATCTGGTATAAGATTCCGCTTTCGGTAGCTACAATAAAAGTTGTAGCTGGATTGTTTTTCGAAAACTTTAAAAGCGCAGTAGTTGACCCAATAAAATTTGCAAGTTCTAAAACAGGAGTTTCGCATTCAGGATGTGCTATCACTAATGCACTTGGATAACGCTCTTTGAGTTTGATGATTTTTTCTCTGGAGAAGATTTCATGCACCATGCAAGCACCATCCCACAGCACCATTTCTCTTCCAGTTTTTTGCATGACATAACGACCAAGGTTCTTGTCTGGTGCAAAAATGATCTTTTCATCGGCTGGTAAACTCTGCACAATTTGTACAGCATTAGAAGAAGTACAAACAATATCGGTAATAGCCTTAATTGCTGCAGTGCAATTGATATAAGAAATAACTGTATGGTCAGGATGTTGGTCGCAGAATGCTTTAAATTGATCCGGAGGACAGCTGTCGGCCAAAGAACAACCAGCACGCAAGTCGGGGATTACTACTTTTTTGGAAGGACTTAGTATTTTTGCTGTCTCGGCCATGAAATGCACTCCAGCAAAAACAATCATATCGGCATTTGTGCTTGCTGCTTGCTGCGAAAGACCTAGGCTATCGCCAATATAGTCGGCAATGTCTTGAATATCAGAATCTTGATAATAATGAGCTAAAATTATTGCGTTCTTTTCTTCTTTGAGGCGTTTGATTTCTTCGAAGAGATCCAAACCTGCTGTTTCGTTTCGAAAAGTTGCAGTTGGTTTAAACATATATAAATACTTTTTAAAAAAAGGTTTAAAAGAAAAGGTAGTATTTAATAAGCGTGTTAGTACTGTGTGAAAAAAGTTAACGCTCTTTTTGCAATTGATGAAATCCACCATTTGCAAACACAAAATTAACAGTTAGTTTTTGATTAAGGCTTTGATTTGCATATTTATCTATGCTTATTAACAAACTACTGAAAACGTTTTCAGATGAAAAATTCTCATCTTGTTCGAGCACTTTTTCTGTTAAGAGAATGTTATCAGAATGCTTAATCACTGTTATAGATTTTGCTTGACTTATATACATTAACTTTATAAGGAGCATAAAATCTATGTAAATCAAGAAAACTTTATTGCTACTTTTCCATATTGATTAACAATTATTAACAAGAAAAGTGTGTGTAAAATTATTTGTGAGCACCTGATACTCAGGACTCGAAAAAGTTGACAAAATTTGCAGGGCTAATCATTTTAAACTAAGAGACATTCTCAAAAACAGCATCTTCATGAAAATTGCCATTGCTGCCGATCACGCAGGCTTCGAACTTAAAGTACAACTTCTCCCGTTTCTTCATCAACTTGGCTTATCTACTGAAGATTTAGGATCCCACTCTTTGGATAGTATGGATTACCCAGATGTAGCTCATCCTTTGGCTGCTCAAGTAGAATCTAGCGAAGCAGAATTTGGTGTATTGATCTGTGGTAGTGCTAATGGAGTAGCAATGGCAGCCAATAAGCATCAAGGAATTCGAGCAGCAATTTGTTGGAATACTGAAATTGCGTCTCTTGCTCGTCAGCACAACAATGCAAATGTTTTGTGTCTTCCTGCTCGCTTTATATCTGTTGAAGAAGCCTTTCAAATCACCAAAACTTTCTTGGATACTGAATTTGAAGGAGGTCGTCATCAGCGTAGGGTTGATAAGATTGGTTGCTGATTGAACTTTTTTATCAGTTAAGTTGTATCAAAAACAGCGTATTTTCGTTATTCGTATACATAATAATCATAGATGAGGGGTTCTTCGTATTCGGTTTTACTACTAAAACTGGATGAGTTTATTCGTAAGTACTACAAAAATCAACTCATCCGCGGTGCCATATACACTGTAGGAGTGGTTGCTGTATTTTACCTGTTTTCTGCACTGGTAGAGTACTTTGGACAATTAAGTTCGGTAGGAAGAGCCATCTTGTTTTACTCTTTTGTTCTGCTCACCTTATCAATTTTGGTGAAATTTATTTTTCAGCCTTTGGCAGGATTGTTAAAGCTCGGAAAAGTCATATCACATGAAACTGCGGCACAAATAATAGGTCAACACTTCACTGATGTAAAAGATAAGTTGATCAATACGCTTCAGCTTCACCAACAATTAGAACAAAGAAATTTCAATGAAGACTTAATACTTGCAAGTATTGATCAGAAAATTGTTGAACTCAAACCCGTTCCATTTACTTCAGCAGTAGATCTTCGTCAGAACTTAAGATATGCTCGATGGGCGATGATTCCGTTGGCGGTGATCATTGTTCTTCTTCTCTGGATTCCATCATTGTTGACAGAAAGTTCAAGAAGAATTATTGCTTATGACCAAGTTTTCGAACCTGTTGCGCCATTTTCTTTTAAGATTGTTAACTCAAAATTAGAAACACCTGCACAACAAGACTATGAACTTCAAGTAAAGACAACAGGATCGGAAATTCCTGATCAAGTTTTTATTGATATAGAAGGAAATAAGTTTCGTTTGAACAAGGCAGATAAGCTTAATTTCAACTACACTTTCAGAAATGTGCAGCGGAATATTTCATTTCGTTTTTATGCAGATGGGTTTTATTCTAAACCTTATGAATTAAAATCACTTCCAAACCCATTACTCAATGGATTTAGTGTAGCTCTTGATTATCCTGCTTACACAGGAAAAAAGGATGAAACTATTTCCAATGCTGGAGACTTAATCATTCCCACTGGTACAAAAGTTACATGGAATCTTAAGACATCCAATACGGACAAACTTCAATTGGCATTTCAAGATTCTGTAATCAGTGCAGAAAATTCTGGAAAGGATCAATATACGTTTACGTCGGTTTTTAAAAAGGACAATCGTTATAGAATCAGAACCTCAAATCAATTCTTACAAGGAAAAGATCAGGTCGAATATGCTCTCTCTGTTACACAAGATGAGTATCCTAACATTACAGTAGAAGAAAAGTCAGATTCAATTGCCTCTTCTGTTCTTTATTTCAAAGGAGATATGGAAGATGATTATGGGTTTTCTGCTTTGAAGTTTTCGTTTATTAGGAAGAATGGTAACGAAGTAGTACTTCAGAAATCTAGTGATGTTCCATTCAATAGAAACTTCATTCGGAATGTTTTCTTCTGGACTGTGAATTTCTCTGAACTTCAACTTAATCCGGGTGAAGAAGTTGAGTACTGGTTTGAAGTATGGGACAATGATGGAGTGAATGGAGCTAAGTCAGCACGCTCGAATCGTCGATTGTTTAAAGCCCCAACACTGGATGAAATTTATAAGCAGCAAGACGAGAAGAATACTGATATAAAAACTGATCTGAAGGAAATAATTAAAGATAGTAAGCAACTGCAAAAAGAGTTGGATGACCTGAATAAGCGGATGCTAGAGAAGAAAGAATTGAGCTGGCAGGATAAAAAGAAAGCGCAGGAATTAATTGATAAGCAACAGCAATTAAAGCAACAGATTGAGAACCTAAAAAAGGAAAATCAACTCAATAACCAACAAAAAGAGGAATTCCGTCAAAGCGATGAGAATATACTTGAAAAACAGAAACAACTGGAGAACTTGTTTGAACAGATTCTCAGTGAGGAAATGAAGGAAAAACTCAAGCAGCTGGAAGAGTTGATGAAGAACCTTGATAAGGAAAAGCTTCGCGATGCTGTTGAGAAAATGAAGCAAGACAATAAGGATATAGAGAAAGAACTTGATCGATCCTTAGAATTGTTTAAGCAGCTTGAATTGGAGCAAAAAATGAATGCCGCTATCGATAAGCTCGATCAAATGCAAAAGAAGCAAGAAGCACTTGCCGAAAAATCGGAGCAAAAGGGAGCAAACGAACAAGAAATTAAGAAGGAACAAGATCAGCTCAATAAAGAATTCGATGATTTCCGAAAGGAAATGGATGATGTAGAAAAGAAGAACAGCCAGTTGGAAGAGCCTATGAATTTAGGCGATAACGATAAGCAAGAGCAAGACATCCAACAAGACATGCAGAACTCCTCCGAGGAACTTCAGCAAAAGAAAGGATCAAAGGCGTCTAAATCTCAAAAAAGCGCATCCTCAAAAATGCAGCAGATGAAGGATAAGATGCAGCAACAAATGGAAGCATCAGAAGGCGAAAGTTTAGAAGAGGATGTTTCAAAAATCAGAGAGATCCTTGAGAATCTTCTGCAGCTTTCCTTTGACCAAGAGAAGTTGATGAAGCAACTACAAAAAACGAATCCAGCGAATCCTTTGTACACCGGAATTACAGCCGAGCAAAAGCGCTTGAAAGACAATGCCGTTGCTATTGAAGACTCTCTTTTTGCTTTGAGTAAACGTGTAGCTCAATTAGAATCTTTTATCAATAGAGAAATCAGCAAAATCAACAATGAGCTAGACAAATCGGTAGAATATCTTGCTGAGCGTCAAGTTGGGCAAGCTGCTTCTCGTCAGCAAACAGCCATGACATCAATCAATAACCTTGCTTTGATGTTATCAGAAGTTTCCGATCAAATGCAGAAGCAATTGGCGCAGCAACAACAGCAGCAAAAGCAAGGAAATGGATCGTGCAAAAAGCCAGGAAATAACAAAAAACCGGGTCAAGGAAAGCCTTCCATGAGTACAATGCGCCAACTTCAACAGCAGCTAAATGAGCAAATGCAACAGATGAAGGAAGGCATGGGAAAACCAGGTCAAGGCAAAGAAGGTAAGCAAGGAAGTGAGCAATTGGCAAGAATGGCAGCCCAGCAAGAGGCATTGAGAAATCAATTGCAAAAAATGATGAACGAAATGATCAAAGAGGGAGACGGAGGAAACGCAGGCAATTTGAGGAATATCCTCAATAAAATGGAACAAACAGAAACGGAGATTGTAAATAAAAAGCTAAGTTTGGAGACGATGAAGCGCCAACAGGATATATTAACGCGTTTGTTGGAGGCTGAAAAAGCAGAGCGAGAAAGAGAATTGGATACAAAAAGAGAGTCTAATGAGAATAAAGCTGATTATAGACGTAACATTCTTGAATTCAATCAGTATAACAAGCTTATGAATCAGGAAGCAGAATTATTAAAAACTTTGCCCCCTTCATTGAAACCCTTTTACAAAAACCTCGTAAAGGAGTACTTTAACACCACCAATTAAGTTTGCTACGCATGATGATAACCGAGACCCGATCTGTAAGTTTTCCCTCTGTGAAAGAGAATATCGCCCTTGTAGGCAAATACGTAGATGAGATATGTGAGTTCTATAATATCGGAGACGAAAATTATGGGAACATCCTGATTGCGGTAACAGAAGCTGTTTCAAATGCCATTTATCATGGAAACCGTTTGAATCCTGATAAGGATGTTCGTTTCCATTATGAAACCAAAGAAAACAACCTATGTTTCGTGATTGAAGATGAAGGCCGTGGATACAACCCTGAAACATTGCCAGACCCAACCGATCCTGAGAATGTTGAGAGTCCTAATGGACGTGGTGTTTTTCTAATGCGTAAGCTAACCGATGATATTCGATTCGAGAATGAGGGCAAGCGCGTTGAACTTTATTTCAGAATCGTAAATCAATAGGCCCTGATAACATTTCATCTGCAGGACATTTCATTTCGCCTGCAACATAAGCTACTGATCCGTAATTGGATTAAAGAGGTCGCCCGGTCTGAATCTAAACAGACGGGCGATCTCGTTTTTATATTCTGTAGTGATGAATTCCTGCTCAATATGAACAAGGAATACCTTCAACACGATTATTACACAGATATCATCACATTCGATTATTCAGAAAATGAAAGAGTTGCTGGTGAAATGTATATTAGCCACGATCGTGTTTTAGACAACGCTAAAAATTTGAATATTAGTGAATTAGATGAATTACACCGTGTAATCATACATGGTGTTCTTCATTTATGTGGATACAAAGACAAAACGAAAAAAGACGAGATTTTGATGCGTTTGGCCGAGGACAAAGCTTTGAAAATGCGACCTTTGCCGTTGCTCGGATTGTAACTACTTCTTGATTACTTTTGCAGCGATTTATAAGTGATTTGTTTCACGTGGAACACAAGCTATGTTCAAAGAATATGATGTGATTGTTGTTGGCGCAGGTCATGCCGGTTGCGAAGCTGCTGCTGCTGCTGCCAACATGGGATCATCTGTGTTGTTGGTTACAATGAACATGATGACTATCGGACAGATGTCTTGCAATCCCGCCATGGGAGGAATTGCCAAAGGACAGATCGTTCGTGAGATAGATGCTTTAGGAGGTTATTCGGGCATTATTTCCGACAAGTCGGCGATACAATTCAAAATGCTCAATCTGTCGAAAGGGCCAGCGATGTGGAGCCCTCGTGCACAGAACGATAGAAATCGATTTGCCGAAGAATGGAGAATGACACTGGAAGGCATTTCGAACCTTGATTTTTTCCAGGACATGGTCTCGGGATTAATCATTCAAGGAAATAAAATTACAGGAGTTAAGGTTGGTTTAGGAATAGAAATTAGAGCCAAAGCTGTTGTTTTAACCAATGGCACTTTCCTCAATGGGCTCATTCATATAGGCGAAAAGAATTTTGGTGGAGGTCGCGCAGCGGAAAGAGCAGCAACTGGTATAACAGAGCAATTGGTTGATTTAGGATTTCAATCAGGAAGAATGAAAACGGGTACTCCACCAAGATTGGATGGTAGGTCTTTGGATTATTCGAAGATGGAAATTCAGCCGGGAGATGTAATCCCAGGGAAGTTTTCATATACCGACACTCCCCTACTTTCAAAGCAACTTCCTTGTTGGATGACCTACACTTCAGGTGAAGTTCATGACACACTGCGAAAAGGATTTGATAAAAGTCCGATGTTTAGTGGTCGTATTCAAGGTCTAGGACCAAGATATTGTCCATCTATCGAAGACAAGATTGATCGTTTTGCCGACAAGGAAAGGCACCAGCTTTTTGTAGAGCCTGAAGGATGGAATACAGTTGAAGTATATGTAAATGGATTTTCAACATCTCTACCTGAAGAGATACAGTTTGAGGCATTGAAGAAAGTTGCTGGGTTCGAAAACGTAAAGATGTTTCGTCCTGGTTACGCGATCGAGTACGATTACTTTCCGCCTGAACAGCTTCAGTTAACTTTAGAAACCAAATTAGTTCAGAATCTTTATTTTGCTGGGCAGATAAATGGAACTACTGGTTATGAAGAGGCTGCTGGTCAAGGCTTGATGGCAGGTATTAATGCGCATTTAAAGATTCGTGGTGAGGCTCCTTTTATTTTGTCGAGGTCGGAAGCTTATATTGGTGTTTTGATCGATGACTTAGTAACAAAAGGAACAGAGGAGCCATATCGGATGTTCACCTCAAGAGCTGAATACCGGATTTTACTGCGACAAGATAACGCCGATTTTAGGTTGACTGAGCGATCGTTCAATATCGGGTTAGCGAAAAAGGATCGCTTAGATGCAGTTAAAGAAAAGTACATGCGTGTCGACGAGGCTGTTAAGCACTTGAAGAACGCTAGTGCAGATCCGAATGAGTTGAACCCTTATCTAGAGGCGCAACAATCACCAGGAGTAACACAAAGGGTTAAGTATTCGGGAATAGTTGCAAGGCCGCAGGTTTCACTTATTGCAATGAAAAATGCTTTGCCATCTTTAAAGGATCACTTTGAAGAACGCAATATTGATGACAATGATCTCACGCTCGCTGAGATCCAGATGAAGTATGAAGGTTACATAAAAAAGGAGCAAGAAGTAGCCGACAAACTTGGTAGATTGGAGCACATTGAGCTTCACGCGAACTTTGATTATTCTGCTCTAAAATCTCTATCAACCGAAGCAAGACAAAAGTTATCTGCAATCAAACCAAGGAACATCGGTCAAGCATCTCGCATCAGCGGCGTGTCTCCTTCCGATATTTCGGTGTTGATGGTTTATCTTGGTCGCTGATTGTTTCACGTGGAACCCATGTTCAAAATCTCTCATTGTCCGGTTTGTTCCGGAGCCGAATTCAAGGGTTATTTAACCTGCAAAGACTACACTGTTTCTCAAAAGGAATTTGAGATTGTACAATGTAAGTCGTGTGATTTTGTGTTCACAGACCCTCGTCCAGAGAACACAGACCTTGGTGAATATTATAAATCTGACGCTTATATTTCGCATAGCGATAGTTCCGCAGGGATTGTAAACAAGCTCTACAAAATTGCGAGGAGCTTTACTTTGAAAAGCAAATATGCCCTTGTGAAATCGTTTGCTGAGCAGAAAGGCTTATTAGATATTGGTTGCGGAACAGGAGCATTTTTGAATTACTGTGCACACAAAGATTTAGTGGTTGATGGCGTTGAGCCGGATGAAGATGCCAGAAAATTCGTTCAAAACAACCATGGAATTTTGGTTCATGAAGAAGACCAATTAAAGAAATGGGAGGCACAGAAATTTTCTGCCATTACGATGTGGCATGTGTTGGAACACGTTCCAGATTTGAACGAAAGGATTCAGGAATTAAAGAACCTTCTAGACAATAACGGAAGGCTCTTCGTTGCCGTTCCAAACTATACTTCTGGAGACGCAAATCGTTATGGGAAATATTGGGCCGCTTACGATGTGCCAAGACATTTGTGGCACTTTAGCCCAAAATCGATCCGAACACTATTCAACAAACATGGTTTTGTGCTCGAGAGAACATTGCCCATGAAACTGGATTCGTTTTATGTTTCGATGTTGAGCGAAAAGTACAAGAACGGCTCGCCTAGATTTTTGTCGGCTGTGTGGAGTGGACTAAAGTCAAATTTGGCAGCGGGAGACGATAAATGGTCGAGCCAAATTTACGTCTTTAAGAAATAGGCCGTTTTTAAGCGATTTAAGCGAGCGAACCCTGCTTTTGGGCTAAGTATATTCTGCGCCCTGTTTTATGCGATTTGTGAGAACCTAAAAACAGCAGGCATCAAGCCCTTGTAAATACTGAGATATGCGTGTTTGGAAAGCAAAATGGTTGATGAATTTGTATCCTCCACTCCTTGTGAACAGAATTTCTGTGAAGCGAATCAGCAGCGACTATAAATTGGTAGACGTTCGTGTGAAGAAATCCATATTGAATCGAAATCTTCAGAAATCGATTTTTGGAGGAACCATTTTTTCAGCAGCCGACCCATTTCATGCCTTGATGTATTGGCAGATTTTTAAAATGCGAGGAGTGAGTTGTGAGGCATGGCTTAAACGCGCAGAAATACAATACCTCAAACCTGCAAATTCCGATCTTCGCTTAATGTTCGAAATTTCAGACGATGATATCGAAACAGTTAATTCACAATTAGAAGAAAGAGGTAAGGCAGAAATGGTTCATGAAACTGCCATTTTGAACAATAAAAATGAGACAGTTGCATTTGTTCGAAGCACAATATCATTGAAGAAAAAGTCTTCAGTTTAGCCAATTGCAAAAAGATGAATTTTAATTAAATGAATAAATAGAATATTCGTCTCTATTCCACAAACTAGCCCTCAAAATATAGGATTTTTGATAATCTGAAATTGATTTATAAACACAACTAGCGCCTTGTTCAATAGGCCAATTTGTGAAATGGTCCCAGACCAAAATATATTCTTTTTTAGCACGCGGATTTTGAGCGATTAATTGTTCGGTATTGTGATAAAAGCGCATGGATATATTTTCATTTCTAAAGAATCTGAATTCATAGTAATGTGCCATAACATAGCCAATGTCATAAGGACAATACACGGTAATCTTTCCTTTTTCGTGAGATATAGCATTTAATTTTCTGAAAGTATTTAAATCTGGTGAAGCATAAGAAATGCTTGTGGCAATTGATTTAATTCCTAACGATATAAACAATACAACAATTAACCCCTTTTTTAGTGCATCTGAATAATAGTCCAATTGTTTATTCAGCCAATTCTCGGGAATTAATTGAACGATTATAATTGGCAATAAATAAAACACAGGGAATAGAAAACGAATTTCTTTGTGCCCAATTAAGCTGTGAAGGAAAACAAAAGAAAAAAACAACCAAAAGAATTGACTTTTCTTAAGCTTTATTATTGCAATTAAACACAGTCCAATTAATAATATTCCGAATGGAAATCCGAACCAATTCTGGCTTTGAATAATGTAGTCGTACCAAGGTGAAATGCCGAACATGTCTTCGGATTTCAACAATGTTTCACGGAAATAATTGAGAGGAGGAAAAGTGAAAGTATCGTATAACCAAAGGTCTGTAAAAATGGAGAGCAATAAAATGACACATCCACCTGCAATTATGGGTAATGAATATTTTATATTGTTTCGCTGGTAATAAACTAGCCAAACAAACAAGGCCATGGCAACGATGCCTATTTGAAAGCGCGATTCGAATGCCAAGCCCCAGCATATTCCTGATAAAACAAGCGACTTAATTCCGGTAGATTGTATTGATGTTCCACGATGAAACATGAAATACAAAGCATAGATCATGAATATCCCTGACCAGTTTTCAGATGAAAATCTTGCATGAAGAAATGGCAAGAACCAAAGGAAATTCAAGAAGAAGGAGATCAGGTTGCGTTGTTTCGCATTTTCAAAAAGAGAATCAGCTAATTTTCTAATCGCAATCATTGAAATAAAACCAAGGATTAACGATAATAATCTCAACATATCTGAGATCCAAAATGGCTCAATATTGTCAAACAGTAAAAGGCTAAGCTTTCCGAAACAAAATGCAATGCATGGCTGTAATCCTGGGCGCAATTGAGCTGGAAATTCCCAAGCTAAACTATCGTAGGTACAAAGGTTTAACTTGTATCCTGCAAATTCTAAGATCTGAAAATGCTCATCTCCATGCTGATATCCAGTGCAATAAAAAAACGCAAGAACATGCAAAAACAATCCAAAAATCCAGAATGGTTTTTCGATAGAATTAAGTGATTTCCACCAGCGCAATAGGATCATTTTATTTGAATTTTCTTGTTTTGTCCTGCCCTACCACACTTTTGCCATTTGATATTTGGAATTTAACATTTATCAAGGCGTCTTCAACTGCTTCTTTTTTTAATTGATTTCTCAAGTTTGTTAGTAACGACATGATTTCTTCCCAACTGCCATCAACGTTGGTTTCAAATGCAGAAACAGAATGTTTTAGTCCGCTTTTTTGAATGATTTCAATGGATCTGTCTATGATTTCCATCGCAGCCGCAGATTTTTCCAGTGGAACAATTTGAATTGCCGCGTTCATGATTTGATTGGTTTCTTTTTCCATGTTTTAATTAGGCTTCACAATTAAATGGCCATTAAAATGCATGATAGAATCATTTTTCCAGACAAAAATACTTCGATAATCTTTGTTTACAGGCCGAATAATTAAATGGTCGACTTCTATTGGATGGTTAATGTATCCATCTCGCTTAAACATAATATCGTATGACGCTTCGGGCTCTTGGCCCCAGAAATGGACTTCTACCAATGACCAATCGCCAAAAATATTGGTGCTTTGGTTAGGAGATATAGTTCCAGTAATCCAGGTTTTTTCGTTGTTGTAATTCTTTTCAATAAAGCAATAACCAGAAAGCTGGTCTTGTCCGGA
Organism: Chitinophaga pinensis; assembly: GCA_945883545.1. Taxonomy (GTDB): domain Bacteria; phylum Bacteroidota; class Bacteroidia; order M30B66; family M30B66; genus CAMCXT01. The sequence goes on from CAMCXT010000002.1 coordinate 106,308, forward strand.
ATTTGGCCCTGCATTGTTTATCCACATGGATAGGATGTATTCTTGGTCCTTTTGTAAACGACCTTTTTCTATTGAATGTAAAACAGAATATACACCGCCCTCAATTTGCTTTGAAGATTTACTTAACAGCCCAGTATGATTTCCATTCTCGAAGTTTTCATAGATTATTTCATTGGGATTCGCTAAGTTTTCAGTTTGTTGAATTGCTTTTTTCCAAGTTTCTAATCGCTCATCGTGGAACAATTCGTCTTTAGAAATTTCAAACAATAAAAATGACTTTGATTCGAACACTGGTTTGGCTCGTGCTATAATTTTTATCTCTTCGCTCGTAACGCTTGTTTTGTTTACTGCCAATAAGAACGGTCTTGGATCTTTTATATCGTTTTTAAGAGGTTTTGTGTAGAAGCCCAAGCCTGTTATTTGCATCATTTTTTTACTGTCGGAAACGCTTGTTCGACTTAAAAAAGAGGCCATAATTGGCATTTTTAAATGGAACGACAATAATTTTGAAAGCCTGTAAATGCTATCATTGGCTGTTTTTCCATAATTGTCGGATCCTATGTAATAGTAAGGAAGTGGAATGATTGCTTGATATTTTTCGGAATTAATTGAATTTAATGGTGCTTTAATCTCATTTGGCAGTTGTTTAAAATCAAAATAGTTCCTGTATTTGTTTGCGTTTTGCTGAATTTCGGAATGGTATTCTGTACTTTCCCAAACTGGTATTGAAAGAAACAAGAATGGAATTAGAAATTTCGAAACCAATCTGGGATGATTATTTTTACTTAAATATTCTTGCATTTTAAAGGTTGCAATAATACCAATGATGAAATAAAATATCCATGCAAATCGGCCAATTGCTCTGAATTGTTTAATAAATTGGAAGTACTCTAGGAATTTTTCTAGTTTCCACCAAAATGGAAATAACATCGAAAAAAGCAGGCTTAATGAACCAATCCAAAGTAAATAAAGGAGGACTGGATGATTGATTATTGGTTGATTTTTATGTTTAATTCTACGAAAAATGGCTTGAATGAAAAGGCCAACAGTTGTTAAAAATGATATGATCCCCACATAAGAAATTCCTTCTATTTGTGGATCAATTGTTGGGAAAATGCCTTTAATGAAATCTGCAATCGGACCTCTTTTAGGCATAAAAACAGACGAGAAGGACGCGTGAAGCTCATAAATTCCCCACGGATTGTTGGTTCTTCCTGTATGGTTATCGGTAATTATTAGAAATAAATAGAAAAAAATAAATGCAAATGAACCAACAGCAAACAATTTAATTCCTTGGTTTCTTTGTTCTCTGTTAAACATCATAACTACTCCAATTCCTGAAGTTAGGATTAAAGACATCATGCCTAAATATGCATGAATTGAAAACCAGAAAAGGGTATTTAAAAATAGAAGAATTAGGCTTTTTCTTTTCTCTTCATTTTGGAAAAACTTTAGAATTAGATAAATGCTCAACGGAATACAGAAACTGTAGGATAAAGCTAAGTGTCCCGTTAAACGGAATGTTTGCGGAGACAGCATCATTAATCCAACAGCAGAAGCGGTTGCAAGATTTTGGTTTATTTGAAGATTTCGAAAAATTCTGTAAAGAATAAGCGCTGCAAGAATTGGGGAAATCAGTAAAACGACATTCAAAATGCCGATACAATTTTCAGCAAAAAAAGGATGAATAGCACTTAATAGTTTCAGCAAAAAAGCGAGTAATGGATGGCAGTCTGTGTAAAGGATGTGTTCGCCAAATGGATAATTCATCCCAGAAAACTCTGTTGAAAGAGCATTGTTCTGAATGTACCAAGCATACGTGTAGTAATTCTTTAATCCATCGCCAGAGCCATTCAATAAAAAGCTTTGTGGATGAAGCAATAGGGTACCATAAAAATAAATGATTAGTACCGAAGAAATCAGTATAACCGGTCCATTTTCCTTTAAGAACCTCTTGAATAAGTCGAGAAAATTCTTCATTTTATGAAATCCGAATCCTTACAGCTGTCGGATCGCTTCTTCATCGAAGCCGATAATAAGACCTTTGGGTGTTTCGATGATTGGGCGACGAATGAGGCTGGTATTGTTGGCCATTACATGGATAGCGTTGTTATCGTCTCCGATGTTGTCGCGCACATCTTGTGGAAGTTTTTTCCACGTTAGGCCTTGTTTATTGATAAATCTTTCGCGGTTTTCCATTTGAAACCATGATTTGATTTTATCTTCCGAAATGCCCAATTTTTTATAATCGTGAAATTCGTATTCAACTCCATTTTCAAGTAGTGCGTCGAAAGCCTTCTGCATGGTGTTGCAATTCTTAATTCCGTATATAGTTACCATAGTACAAGAATAAAAAAACCCGGACGATTTGCCCGGGTTTAAAACAGATTGTTGTTATTTTATTTGAAGGCATTTTCGCCAGTGATATCCATACCCGTGATAAGCAGGTGAATGTCGTGGGTTCCTTCGTAAGTAATAACAGACTCAAGGTTCATCATATGGCGCATAATTGGATATTCTCCAGTGATTCCCATGCCCCCGTGGATTTGGCGTGCTTCACGTGCGATTTCAATGGCCATATTGACATTGTTTCTTTTAGCCATTGAGATTTGCCCAGGTGTTGCACGGTCTTCATTTCTTAAAACTCCAAGTCTCCAACAAAGCAGTTGAGCTTTGGTGATTTCGGTAATCATTTCTGCTAGTTTCTTTTGTTGAAGCTGGAAACCTGCTAGTGGTTTGCCGAATTGAACGCGTTCTTTAGAGTAACGTAATGCAGAATCGTAGCAATCCATTGCAGCACCAATTACACCCCAAGCGATTCCGTAACGTGCAGAATTTAAGCAGCCGAGCGGCCCTTTTAACCCTTCCACATTTGGAAGAAGATTTTCTTTAGGAACACGAACGTTATCGAACACCAATTCGCCTGTTGCAGAAGCGCGAAGAGACCATTTGTCGTGCGTTTCAGGGGTTGTGAATCCTTCCATGCCACGTTCTACTATGATTCCGCGGATTTTACCTTCGTCGTTTTTTGCCCAAACCACTGCGATATCGGCAAAAGGAGCATTTGAAATCCACATTTTAGCACCATTCAAAAGATAGTGATCTCCTTTGTCTTTGATATTAGTGATCATGCTTCCTGGATCTGACCCCGAATCTGGCTCGGTGAGGCCGAAGCATCCCATCAATTCTCCAGTTGCTAATTTGGGAAGGTATTTACGGCGTTGTTCTTCAGAACCGTATTTGTAAATTGGATACATTACCAATGAACTTTGAACGGATGCAGTAGAGCGGATGCCGCTATCACCTCGTTCAATTTCTTGCATGATCAAACCGTATGTAATTTGATCAAGGCCTTGGCCGCCATATTCTACGGGAATATATGGACCGAATGCGCCAATTTCTGCAAGCCCTTTTAACAAGTGTTTCGGGAATTCTGCACGTTGAGCGTAGTCTTCGATAATTGGAGTTACTTCTTGTTTAACCCATGCCCGCACAGTGTCGCGGATGAGTTTTTGTTCATCTGTCAGTAGATCATCAATCTGATAATAGTCGTGACCCTGAAACCTGTCTTTACTCATAATTGCTTGTTTTTTGACGCGGCAAAAATAGCCAATTCATTTGTTTGAAACATCCTGAAAGCATGATTGTTTCATTTCGGATGGAAACTTTTGTCATTTCAAAGATTAATTTTATTTGACAGTCTTTATTTGACGGCATTTTCAAGCATGATCATAAAATTTCATTCTTAACTTTGATTGTTATAACCAACAAAAAATGTCAACTAAAAAATCAAATACAGCGAAGGTTTCGATAAAATCTTCTGTCAGAAAAACAGTGTCGAGAAAAGTTACATCGATTGGCTTAGACCATACCCAATCGATGGAACTTACAGAGAAGCTCAACGATCTTTTGGCGAACTATCAAATTTTTTACATGAATGTTCGCGGTTTTCATTGGAACATTAAGGGCGAAAAGTTCTTTGAGCTCCATTTAAAATTCGAAGAATTGTACAACAATCTGGTGCTCAAAATTGATGAAGTTGCGGAACGTATTTTAACACTTGGGCAAACACCATTGCATGGATACGACGATTATTTGTCGACCGCTGTGGTAAAGCCGACCAAAAACATAAGCGAAGGGAAAAAAGCCGTTCAATCTATTTTAGATGCTTTTAAGGTGCTTATAACTAAGCAGCGTGTTTTGTTGGATTTATCGGATGTAGCAGATGACGAAGGAACAAATGCGATGATGAGCGATTACATTCGTGAGCAGGAAAAGCTTGTGTGGATGTATTCATCATGGATGGGAAATTAAAATCTTCTTTAGTACTGGTTTAATTTGGAGTATTCAATAATGATATTTTCCGCATAAGATTTCCTATATATTTGGCTCGTTTCTAAAATCATTTTTAATGTACGGAGAATTTCAAAAATTTCTGCAGGATGAGCTTGCTGCTATTGACGAGGCTGGGCTTTTCAAAAAAGAAAGAATCATTATCAACCCTCAGGGTGCCGATATTCAGGTAAGTGGCGGACAAGAAGTAACCAATTTTTGTGCGAACAATTACCTTGGATTGTCGTCGCATCCAGCAGTAATTGAAGCTGCCCACAAAGCTCTAGAAACGCATGGTTTCGGGATGAGCAGTGTTCGCTTCATCTGTGGAACACAAGACATTCATAAAGAATTAGAACGGAAACTGTCTGAATTCCTCGGCACTGAAGACACAATTTTATATGCTGCTGCATTTGATGCCAATGGTGGCGTTTTTGAGCCGCTTTTCGGAGCTGAAGATGCCATCATTTCGGATTCACTAAACCATGCTTCCATTATCGATGGTGTGCGTCTTTGCAAGGCTGTTCGTTATCGTTATGAGAATAACAACATGGCTGATCTTGAGGCAAAGTTGATCGAGTCGCAAGCCCAAAGATTTAGAGTAATTGTTACTGATGGTGTTTTCTCCATGGATGGTTACATCGCACAATTGGATAAAATTGTGGAACTCGCCGAAAAATACAATGCCTTAATAATGGTTGATGATTGTCATTCAACGGGGTTTTTAGGTAAAACAGGAAGAGGAACGGCCGAACATTGCGGTGTGATGGGCAAAATCGACATCATTACTGGCACACTCGGCAAGGCACTCGGTGGCGCCATGGGCGGATTTACTTCAGGAAAAAAGGAAATCATCGACATGCTTCGTCAGCGTTCGAGACCTTACTTGTTTTCGAATTCTTTGGCGCCGTCGATCGTTGGAGCAGGTATAGCGGTGGTAGATTTATTGAATTCAACCACTGAACTTCGCGATAAATTGATGGAAAACACAACTTATTTCAGAGCAAAAATGAAAGAAGCTGGATTTGACATTAAAGAAGGAATTCATCCAATTTGCCCGGTTATGCTTTATGATGCCCGTTTAAGTCAGGTGTTTTCTGAGAAGCTTCTTGAAGAAGGCATTTATGTTATTGGGTTTTATTATCCAGTAGTGCCGAAAGGCCAAGCAAGGATTCGAGTGCAGATTTCTGCCGCGCACGAAAGGCATCATCTCGACAAGGCTATATCGGCATTTATCAAAGTGGGCAAGGAGCTCGGCGTAATTTCTTAACAACCTCCAATAAAAGTATATGAAAGCGAAACTATTGATTTTGTCGTTGGCTCTTGCTTTAAATAGCATAGCCCAAGTAGGAGAAGAAAAAACAGAATACAAGAAAAGCTACATGGCATCGGCATCAGAGTTCATTCTCTCGATGGGTAACCTTGGTAACGTTAAGATTTATGCTCCAGAATCAACCGGCGGATTAACGATATCAGATAAAAAAGCATCTCCTGTTCCTCGTTTTTCAGCATTTTTTCATTTCACTCAGCAAATGCATTATAATTTTTCGAGTGGATTTGGAATTTACACGGGATTGGGCATGAGAAATATTGGGCTGATTAACAACCTAAACGATACAATTCGTGTGAAACATCGGGCCTATGGGATTTCGGTGCCTTTGGCCTTCAAAATCGGAAACATGGGAAAGAAATCCTATTTTGCTTTAGGTGCAGAAGCAGAATATATGTTTCACTTTAAGCAAAAGGTTTTTGTAGGAGAGGGTAGGGGAGTTAAGCAAAATAAAACATCCGAATGGTTCTCCAATCGTGTAAATGGCTTTAATCCAAGTGTTTTTGTAGAGATGAATTTTGGCAGAGGAAGTTACATCCGAGTGAAGTATTATCTGATGGATTTTTTGAATGCCAATGCAAGACAAGGTATCAATGTAAGCGGACAAGATCTAAGCTTTACGTCCGATAGTAGTCAACTTTTTGCCGTTTCTTTTGGCAAGGTGGTGAGCAAAAAGAAGAAGCAATAAAGGCTACAGAAATTGATTATGAAGCGCTGAAGACTTTGTTTTTCAGCGCTTTTTGTTTTGATGTCGGTAGACTTAGGCTACTTATTCCCAACTTGCTCATCGTTGTTGTTTAAAGTCAGGAGGCTTTAATTACTTATATCCACAAGACTCCTTCTGAAGTCTTGAAATAGCGGCAATTAAAAAACCCTGCAAAAGGCTAGCTTCTGCAGGGTTTTAAAAGTGTTTGTATCTTTTAGTTATTGATGACCAACTTCTTTGTGATTAAGCCTTTTTCAGTAACAAGGTTCACCAAATAAATTCCGCTAGCAAGATCGTTAGTTGGGAACGTGATGCGTTCCTTATCAACTTGTTGAAGCGTTTTAGTGAAAAGCACTTGGCCTTGAGCGTTCATCAAACTTACCGTAGCATCAAGTGTTTCGAATAAGTTGAGTTCGATATTTACTTCTGTTGTAGCAGGATTCGGGATGAGAGCAAAGTAATTCTGCTTGTCATAATTCCTTAAACCAGTAACGTCATATTCCCAACACTGACCTCCAATAACGGTTGTAGTTGTTGTCATCATAGCGCTTACTACATCTACGATTCTATCGATGCAAATCGTGTCGCTAGATAATTCGTAGTAATGTACACGCAAGATTGTTGTTGGCTCGTAGTACTTACGAATCATTGAATCTTGGTATGAAATACCGATCACTTTGTTTCCACCAAGAACGAATTCTGGTTGAATTGGATATTCTACAGGATCAGCTAAGTTCTCAACATCCCAAATGTAAACACCGCTCAATTCAAATTCGTAAGCAGTAACGCGTGTTGAAGGATTGGTGATTCCGATGTCTACAAACTTCTCACTAAAATCAACATTCATGATTTCCAGTGTAACAGTATCTGCTGCATTCAAGGAGCCTCCTGGGAAGTTACAGTGGTCGTGTGGTGCATTTCCGGTATGCGCATGGGTTGAGCCATAATTTACGCAACTTGAAATCAAAGCAGCATCATAAACGCTAATTCTATTGTCTTGGTTAATGTCGTTGCAGGCAGTTGCTAAAATATCATTGCCTAGGATTTCATCTACATAGGTGTGAGAGTCGTTCAAATCTTGGTAACCGTTCACATTCAAGTCGCCCATGATACGTGTTCCGGCGCAGTTTCCTTCGCAATCCAATTGTGCAGAACCAAAAACTTCACCTGAGCAATCTGTGTATGCAGGACAATCGTCTAACACTTCAATCGTTCGGTTTCCATTGGCATCTCTTCCAAGGTAAACGCAAACCTGCGCCCAGTTGTTGGCGTGAGAAAGTTCGATACGTCCAAGTGCATCTGCGGCATTGTCCCAGTTTACGCGAACCACCATGGTATAACGACCAGTGTCGATTTCTGTAATATCCATCCACTGACAATCGAGCCCAGACCCATAAATATCCCCGCATTGGCGGGAAATACCCATATTGGCACAGCCGTATTGCGCATTTCCACCATCTCCACATTCAAGATCGAGTACGCAAAAACCGTTTTTGAAACCAACCGGAATTGCTTGACCTTGTTGATCGTACATAATGTATTCAGCATAACCTTCGTAGTGCCAGTGGCCGTGGCAGTTGCCCCAAGAAAACTGTGTAGGTTGAGCTGTAGGAGAACCGATGTAATAATCGGCAGTTCCGATATTCTTGATGTGTGTCGTGAAACGAATAATATCGCGTGTACCAAAACCGGTTAAACAGCCTTCTACAACTTGGCAATTGGTTGCATTGATAGTTGCTAAGTAGATTGATGTTTTGATGGTGTTTTCTAGAACGATTAAGTCGGGACGGCCGTCTGGACAAAGTGGATTTCCTTCGTAGTAACAAACATCATCGACAGTAGCGATAGGATTGAAGTTACAAGCAGTTGGATCCATGCAACCTGAAACAGGGCCATTGTAGCTCAGCGACCAGTTAATCGCTCCTGTGCAGCTTTCAGAAGCATCGCCAATACGGATATAATACGAAACGCCAGCTTCCATAAGAGCATTTACACGTGCTTGTTGCCCGCATCCACCGCTGTTATCGTCATAGTAAATGGTTCCTTCGTTAGAGTTTGTAACAAGTAAACCAGCACAGTGGTCGTACACCCAGATTTTTGTATCGCAGGTATTGTTTCCACAAGTGGAGATGAAGTACATCCCAGTTGAATCGGGAGTGAATTCGTACCAAGTATTTCGTGCTGGAGCGGTGAATTGTCCTGGAATAGCTGTGAGTGCAGAGTTGCAGTCTTGACCTGGAGGGCAATTAAACTGCACCGTTTGACCAGTTCCGTAGTTTCCTCCGGTTGCTACAGTATCGCCAGCAAGCACAATGTAGAAAGAGCCATTTCCATATTGGCAGCATATACCATCACCCGCTGAGTCGTTGATTTGAAATGTGAGGCAATTTTGCGGAGCCACACATAGCGTTGTGCCAGAAGATGTTCCTGATGCCAATTGCGTGCTTCCTGAAGACAACGTCCAAGAAGTTTCTTGAGGATATTGGTCTGGATTGATGATTACCTGAACAGAAAGTTCTCCTGCGGGACACTGAGCAGAAACCAAATATGGCATCGTAAAGCCCAGTAAAATCAGACAAATCTTGTGTAGAGATGTTTTCAAACTATTGAAGGTTAAGTTTTAAATGGAATTTCACAAAAGTGGAATCCAAAGTTACGGAAATTTTTTTAACCCCGGACTTAAGTCCGGGGCTACATGACATAATAGTCCGGGGAAGCGGGTCATAAGTCTGTGGCTGCAGGAACATAAGACCAAAGGCGGCCTGATGACTTTTAGCTAGAATCCCGCTAAAACCGGTTTGTTGTCAAGAATTAACTCGATTTCTTGGTTTAATTCTGGAATGATGAGGTGAATTTTTTCGAGCGATTGAATGTTGTCGAGCAGGTGGTTTTTCTTCGACGCACCCAAAATTACCGTACTCACATGAGGGTTTTTCAAGCACCAAGCAATCGCCAATTGAGGCAAAGTGATGCCAGTGTCTTTGGCTAGTTTTTCCAGCTTTCGTGTTTTGTCGAGGTTCGATTCGGTGAGCACTTTTTCTTTGAGCCATTCGAGTCCATCGATGCCGAGGCGCGTGTCGGTTGGGAAGCCGTTGTTGTATTTTCCTGAGAGAATGCCCGATGCCAATGGCGACCAAATGGTAGACCCATAACCCAGTTCATCGAAAACGCGTTTGTATTCTAGCTCGAAACGGTAACGGTGAAGCATGTTGTACTGTGGTTGCTCCATGGTTGGAGGAATGAGGTGCTCGCGGCGTGCGATGGCAAAAGCCTCTGTAATTTCTTGAGCGCTCCACTCAGAAGTTCCCCAATACAAGATTTTGCCTTGGCGAATCAGATCATTCATTGCCCAAACCGTTTCTTCGATTGGGGTTTCAGGATCTGGACGATGGCAAAACAACAGATCTAAATAATCCAATTGGAAACGCTTCAGCGCAGCTTCACAGCCTTCCATGATGTGTTTTCTCGACAATCCAGTTTGGTTGGGCTTGTCGCCTCCCCAGAAAAGTTTGCTAGATACCACGTAGGTTTGGCGGTTCCATTGCACTTTTTTGAGGATGTTGCCCATCACGATTTCACTTTTTCCACGTGCGTAGATTTCGGCATTGTCGAAAAAATTGATCCCGCTGTCGTATGCGGTGATCATGAGTTCTTCGGCGACATCGTCGGAAATTTGCTTCCCGAATGTGAGCCAAGAACCAAGAGAAAGGGCAGAAACTTTAAGGCCAGAACGGCCCAAACGACGATATTCCATAGGGTAGGGGAGTGCTAAAAAATTGGAACCTGAAAAGTAGGATAAATTCGATCAGGAAACGGAATTTTATGGGGATTGTTTAGCAGAGACAAGGATTAGAGCACGGTTTAGACCATTTAAAATTCTTGCGCACATGGAGATAGACGAATGAATTGGCAGAAATCTATGCCGAGGTGAATTTTCTCTTTACCTTTGGCCAACTTTTTACAGCGTTTGCTGTTCTTTTCAAGATGGAAAACACTACCCTCCACGCCACGGAAGCCACGATTCTGTTCGCAGGCGATTCCGGCGACGGGATTCAACTCGCTGGTGATCAGTTCACCAATACTACAGCCCTTCACGGGAACGACCTCAGTACATTTCCGAATTTCCCTGCAGAAATCCGCGCCCCACAAGGAACACTTGCAGGTGTTTCTGGATTTCAGATAAAATTTGGTAGTACCGAAATTTACACGCCGGGCGACCATTGCGATATGCTTGTGGTGATGAATGCTGCTGCGCTGAAGGCTAACTTGAAGCAACTGAAGGCTGGTGGAATCATCATCGCCAATACCGAAGGATTTGATCCCAAAAATCTCCGATTGGCGAAATATCCAGATGGCGTTAATCCGATCGAAGACGGCAGCTTGGATGCGTTCAGATTGTTCAAGATTGATGTAACCAAAATGACCAAGGCAACGCTCGATGGCAGCGGCTTGGGCACCAAGGAAATTGATCGTACAAAAAATATGTTCGTATTGGGATTCATCTATTGGATCTACAACCGTTCGCTTGAAACCACGATAAAATTCATCGAGCAGAAGTTCGGAAAGCGTCCTGAAATCGTTGATGCCAACGTGAAAACCCTTAAAGCGGGTTATCACTATGGAGAAACCAGCGAAACCTTCATGCAACGCGTTGAGGTGAAAGCTGCACAAATTGCTCCTGGTAACTACCGAAACATCAATGGAAACCCAGCAACAGCTTATGGTTTGATTGCTGCAGCACAAAAATCAGGGTTGCCACTTTTCTTAGGATCTTATCCAATTACACCAGCTTCCGACATCCTGCACGAATTATCACGACACAAGAATTTTGGTGTTCGTACCTTCCAAGCAGAGGATGAAATAGCAGCGATTACTTCGGCAATAGGTGCTGCATTTGGTGGATCTCTGGCGATTACCACTTCTTCGGGTCCTGGTATCGCCTTAAAAACGGAAGCCATCGGATTGGCGATCATGCTTGAATTGCCTTTGGTGATCATCAATGTACAGCGCGGCGGTCCATCAACCGGATTGCCAACAAAAACTGAGCAGGCGGATCTTCTTCAGGCTGTTTATGGCCGAAATGGTGAAGCGCCACTTCCTGTAATTGCTGCACAAAGTCCGGGAGATTGTTTCTATGCAGTGTACGAAGCTTGTCGCATTGCTATTGAGCATAGCACTCCTGTGTTTTTCCTCAGTGATGGGTATCTTGCAAATGGTGCAGAACCTTGGCAGTATCCTGTTTCTGCAGATTTGAAGCCGATCAAGGCTGTATTCGCAGAAGCTTTGCCAGAAGGAGAGAAATTTCTACCCTACAAACGCGATGAAAAATTGGCGCGCAAATGGGCTGTGCCTGGCGTGAAAGGCCTTGAGCACCGTATCGGTGGATTGGAAAAAGAGCACGAAACAGGGAACATCAGTTATGATCCCGACAACCACGAGTTTATGGTGAAGTTGCGTGCCGAAAAAGTGGAGCGCATCGCAGATTATATTCCTGATCAACAAATCGACCAAGGGCCTTCGAAAGGGAAATTGTTGGTGATTGGTTGGGGTTCTACTTATGGAGCTATCAAAACTGCTGTAAAAGCGGCGTTGGAAGCGGGTCATAGCGTTGCGCATGCACATATTCGTTACATGAATCCATTCCCAAAAAACTTGGGTGAATTGATGAAGCAATACGATTATGTGTTGGTTCCAGAGATGAACAATGGCCAATTGGTGCGGATGCTTCGCGATAAGTATCTCGTTCCTGCAGAAGGATTTAACAAGATTAAAGGCATTCCGTTTACATCAACGGAGTTGCTCGAAAAAATTAAAACACTCGCCTAAGCATGAGCACGGTTGTAAACGATATTCCTGCATTTACCGCAAAAGATCTGGTTACTGACCAGGAAGTACGCTGGTGTCCTGGCTGCGGCGATTATTCGATCCTGAAACAAGTTCAAACTGTTATTCCAGAATTGGGATTGAAACGTGAAGAGATAGTTTTCATCTCTGGAATCGGTTGTTCTTCGCGCTTTCCATACTACATGGAGACGTATGGGATGCACTCTATACATGGAAGAGCTACAGCGATTGCTTCGGGCTTGAAAATTACCCGTCCTGAATTAAGTGTTTGGATTATTACCGGCGACGGCGATTCGCTTTCGATCGGCGGGAATCACTTCATACACTTGTTGCGTCGAAATATCGATGTGAATATTCTGTTGTTCAACAACGAGATTTACGGACTCACAAAGGGTCAATACTCTCCAACATCGGAGCTTGGAAAGGTTACCAAATCAACTCCCATGGGATCGGTGGATCATCCATTCAATCCTTTGGCACTTGTTTTAGGTGCAGAAGGAACTTTTGTTGCCCGTTCGATGGACCGCGATCCGATTCATTTGAGAACAGTGCTGAAACGCGCAAACGCACACAAAGGGGCATCTTTGGTCGAGATCTATCAAAACTGCAACGTGTTTAATGATGGCGCTTTTGAGGTATTCACTGAGAAGTCGAGCAAGGCTGATGAAACGTTGTTCATCGAGCATGGCCAGCCGTTGGTTTTTGGAGCACAAAAAGACAAAGGAATTTTGATTGATGGCTTCACTCCGAGAGTGGTATCAATGAATGATGTTTCTGCGAATGACCTTTGGATTCATGATGAAACCGATCGTGTAAAGGCAGGAATTCTGACCCGTTTCTTTGATGATCCTAAGAATGGACCGCATTTTCCTCGCCCATTTGGGGTGTTTTATGCAGAAGATCGTTTCACATACGAAACAGCATTGAAAAAGCAGCTTGAAGATGCCATTACGGCAAAAGGCGCAGGAGATTTAGATGCCCTGCTTCGCGGTAGCAATACTTGGCAAGTAAAAGGCTAGGTAGAAGTTATTCGGGCTGGTATTTTTCGATGCGCATACCAACTTCCATAATCATAGGAAGTTCAGGGGTTTGCATCGCCTGGTAAACGCTGAATTCGTATTTGCCTTTCATCGGGAAACGAAGGTTCCTTTTGAACATGATTTGGCTGTCCCAAATATCGCCGAGTCCGGAACCAGTCCATTTGCCATTTTGGTCTTGTAGAACAAGCTCAATGGTGTCTTGAGCCGATTTCCCATTGGGGAATTTCGTTTTCATGAACACATACAAATTGCTGTATTGATAGCCTTCTGCATGTCGGATGTTGAGGTAAAAGTTGTTCCCTTCAGTTGTGTCAGCGATATCCACTGTAAAGGTTACTGGTGTGGTTGATTTCCACACATTGTTTTCGATGGCGGTATTGTCTTCAAAAATGCGCGACTGATCACAGCTGCCCAGAAACAGAACAGCAAACAAGCTTAAAATCAGGAGGTTAATCTTTCTTTTCACTGTTTGGATTGGGGTTCTGAGGTGGACGGTTCGGCCTGTTTCTTCTTTGCTGATTTCGGTTAGGATTGTTTCCTACCTTATTGTCATCAGCTTGATTTTGTGGTCGAGGTTGCTGGTTTTGAGGGCGGTTAGGATTGTTTCCAGTTTGTGGAGTTGAATTGTTTTCAGTAGCACCGCCTTGATTTTGAGGGCGCGGTTGAGGTGGACGGTTTTGTTGCTTGTTGGCATCCGGTTTATTTTCCCCTTGAACCCGTGGTTGCTGCGGACGATTCGGATTTTGTTGCGGCCTTTGCTGTTGCTGCGGTCTCTGTTGCTGCTGCGCTTGAGGAGGTCGCTGTTGTTGAACAGGGCGATTTTCTGCAGTTGTGGTAGTACTTAATTCACCTTCAGGACGGTTGCCCGGTTTTTTCTTTTTCTTCTTTTTGTTTTTCTTGCTAGCATCAAAGCGAGTGAGGCTGTCTTGACCAACAACATTTTCGTAGTCGGGATCTTTTGCTACTTCAACTATGTCCTTTTTGCCGAGAAGTGCTTCGGGTTTTTCGCCGGCTTTATTTAAGGCGATGATTTCCTTCACACGGCTAACAGGAACGGCGATAAAGTTGCCGAGATCTTCGAAATAGGCGTAAAACATGACACCTCTGAAGATGTCGGTTTTTTGATGAACAGCGTTTCCTTTGAGTGTTTCTAGTTTTACGTTCGACTCTGGGAAATCCTTTATAGCATCGAGATACGAATCAAGTTCGTAGTTGAGGCAGCACTTCAGTTTTCCGCACTGGCCGGCAAGCTTCTGTGGGTTGAGCGATAGTTGTTGGTAACGCGCGGCACTGGTGTTTACCGATCTGAAATCGCGCAGCCAAGTTGAGCAGCAAAGCTCACGACCGCAGGATCCAATTCCGCCGAGGCGGGCACTTTCTTGACGAGAGCCAATCTGGCGCATCTCAACACGGATGCGGAATTCATCAGCCAAGTGGCGAATGAGTTCACGGAAATCTACACGTTCGTCGGAGGTATAATAAAAGATTGCTTTAGTGCCGTCGCCTTGGTATTCTACGTCGCTGATTTTCATGTTCAGCTTCAGTTCTGTAGCCATGGCTCTGGCGCGAAGCATTGTGGGATTTTCGCGATCAACAGATTGTTGCCATTTTTCGATGTCGGCAGGACGGGCTTTTCGGTAAACAGCTTTGATGCCGGAATCGTCTTGAACGCTCAGCTTTTTCATCTGAAGTCGGACCAATTCGCCGGTCATTGACACCATGCCGAGATCGTGTCCTGGGGAGGCTTCAACCGCCACAGCATCGCCAACGGCTAAACCTGAAACATCGCCAATTTTGAAGAATTCTTTGCGGGAATTTTTGAATCGAACTTCCACGATGTCGCAAGCGGGCATTCCAGCGGGTTGTTCCATATTGGACAACCAGTCGAACACCGGTAATTTTGAACATCCTCCTACGCCACAAGCCCCGTTATTGTTACATCCGGCAGGTAATCCACCACGTCCGGAAGAGCAGCTACTACATCCCATTCTATTTCTTGATCGCTATATGTAAACAGTTGATGCTGGTACGAAAACGCGATTGGTTTTACGCATCAACCGACACGCAAATCTAAAGAATAAAACTTCAAAATAATCCGACCCTTGCAGATGCAGAATCAAGCATTCGTTTTTGCGAATTTTTCTTTTCTAAAAACGTCTGAAATCAGGATGCAGCAATCGAAGAAGATGATTTTCCCGTGTCCATTTCGTTCGATGTGCAATATGGCATCGTTCACGTAAGTGCTGATTTCGGCGTAGTTGCCGGGATGGAAGAAGCGGGCAAATTTATCGAGGAAACCGTTTTCTTTGTCGGTTAGTCGGTTCAGTGATGGCTGATGGTTTTTCAAGACCGTTTGACGAATCATGAATAAGCCGTACGTGAGGAAACCTTTCTGCCACTCTCTTCCTTTTTTGTGGAAGCTATCCGACTGGGCGATGAGTTCGGTGATGTTGTATTGGTAGCAGGCGAGCATCCAATTTCGAAAAAGATCGAGTTGTTCGTCGGATTCGTCTTGGTTTTCGAGCAGCCATTTCGCCAAAGAAACATTTCCCTCGGCGATCTCTGAAACCTTTCGAGCGGCCTCTGCAGTTGAATCAACCAATCTGTGGATGACCTCTGCACATTCTTCGATAGAATACGCTTCAATTTTTTGAAGTTGTGCTCTTGAAAGAATGGTGCTCAACAAATCTTGAGGCTTTTCGGAAACAAGAATGATGAGGGTTTTATCAGAAGGTTCTTCAAGCGACTTTAGGAGACGGTTGGCCGTTTCCACATTCATGAATTCGGGCAGCCAGATGATGAAGAACTTGTAGCCATCTTCCACCGAAACCATGCTAAGCTGCCGAATGATTTCGGATGCTTCTTCAACATAAATTTTAGGCTGCTTGTTGCCAGCGTTGATGTAATCGAGCCAATTGTCCACACCCATGTATGGGTTGCCCAGTAAGCAATCGCGAAATTCGGTGATCAATTCGTTTGAAACGCCTTTGCTTTTTGTGTTTTCCTTGATCATCGGAAAAGACAGATGCAAATCAGGATGGACCAATTTGGTTATTTTGATGCATGACGAGCACTTCCCGCAGGAGTCGGTTGGAGTGGGAGCTGCGCAGGCAAGGTATTGCACATAGGCAAGTGCTAGCGGAAGGGCTCCACATCCTTCAGGCCCCGCAAAAAGCCGTGTATGTGCAACTCGACCTTCGGAGGCATTGGAGATTAATTTTTTCTTGATGGCTTCGTGGCCAACTACTGCGCTAAACTGCATGCGACGAAGGTAAGGAATAAATTTTACCTCTCTCCCTAACCCTCTCTCCACGGGCGAGAGGGGATTGATCTCGAATTCTTTGGGCATTTGATTTAACACATGATTTTCATTGTTTCCGTGTTGTCCATTATTACCGAGATGCTGTTCCCTCTCCTGCGGAGAGGGCTAGGGAGAGGTTAGCGGATTCACCTCTCTCCCTAACCCTCTCTCCGCAGGAGAGAGGGGATTGATCGCGAATTCTCTGATCATTTGATTCTAAGTAAGGTTTTCAGTTTTACCTTGATGCTCAGATTAAGCACAAGACTATTCCCTCTTCTGTGGAGAGGGCTAGGGAGAGGTTAGCGGATTTACCTCTCTCCACGGGCGAGAAGGGATTGATTGCGAACGCCGTGTGTTTTTATTTTACAGTGTGATTGCCGATTTATTCCGAAATTGCCGCCGGTGGAAAAGAAAAAAGAGACAGCCATTCAACGCATCCTTCAAAACCTTCGGTTCAAGTATCGACTGGTGGTGATGAACGAGGAAACATATGAGGAACGCTATTCCTTGAAGCTTTCTCAGTTGAATCTTTTTACTGCCATTGGGCTAATTGCCATCGCATTGATCCTCCTTACTACTTGGGTTATTGCGTTTACCCCACTTCGAGAGTATATTCCGGGATATTCGAGTGATGTGAACATGCGCAGAAATCTCATCGAGTTGGCTTCGAAAGTTGATTCACTTGAAAAAGACGCAACCGACAAGAAGCTATTGTTAGAAAATATCCGCAATGTAATTACAGGAAACACCCGCAACAGCAAGCCTGAAGCAAGAGGTGGAGAGAAGACGCAGGCCAAGAATGTTCGGCTTACGCCTTCCGATGAAGAAGCAAAGTTTCGTAAGGACGTTGATGAGGCAGATCGCTACGATATCAATGCACAACTGTCAAACACGCGCTTAAGCCAAATCAGCAA
Organism: Chitinophaga pinensis; assembly: GCA_945883545.1. GTDB lineage: Bacteria > Bacteroidota > Bacteroidia > M30B66 > M30B66 > CAMCXT01. The sequence goes on from CAMCXT010000002.1 coordinate 123,775, forward strand.
CTATTACTTTTTTCCACCTTTGAAAGGAAAGCTAACCACTGTGTTTAATCCATCTGAGCGCCACTACGGTATCGACATCGTTGCGCCTAGAAATGAATCGGTGAAAGCAACCTTGGATGGCACGGTGATTTTTGCCGGTTGGACTTCTGAATTTGGACATGTAATTTACATTCAACACAGCAACAACCTGGTTTCAGTTTATGAGCACAATGCTGTTTTGTTGAAGAAGGAAGGGCAAACGGTAAAGGCTGGAGAAGCCATTGCCATTACTGGAAATTCGGGCGAATTGAGCACTTCTCCGCACTTGCATTTTGAACTTTGGTTCGATGGGAATCCTGTAGATCCAAGAGAATTGATGGTGTTTTAAAGGATCGCCAGAAATTGTTTAGGGTAGTTTTTCTTTGGCGAAAAATGTTCTTTAGCTCTTCTGATAAACAGTAATTTTGAAGCCGAATTATGGGAATTAAATCAATACTTGCTAAACCGATTGCAGCTTTCATTGCATCGAAGGTGAAAAAATGGAGCCTAAATCCATTTGAAACACAGCGCAATGTTTTTCAAGAACTCATTCGAAAAGGCAAAAACACACAATTCGGAAAGGACCATCATTTTGATCAGGTCCGAACATATGAAGATTTTAAAAAACATGTGCCCGTTAGAGATTACGAGGGCCTTAAGTCTTATATCGATAGAGTTACAAAGGGAGAAAAGGATATTCTTTGGCCAGGCAAGCCGATTTATTTCTGTAAAACATCTGGCACAACCTCAGGCACGAAGTACATTCCGATAACAAGCGATTCAATCCACAACCACATCGAATCGGCCCGAAATGCCCTGTTGCTTTATATTCACGAAACCGGAAATTCTAAATTTTTAGATGGCAATTTGATTTTTCTTTCCGGAAGTCCGGTGTTAAGTGAAATTGGTGGTATTCCATTAGGGCGATTAAGTGGCATTGTGAATCACCATGTTCCGGGCTATCTGCGCAGAAACCAGCTTCCTAGCTACGAAACGAATTGTATTGAAGATTGGGAAACCAAGGTGCGCAAAATTGCGGATGAAACGATCACCAAACCCATGTCGCTGATCAGCGGAATCCCTTCTTGGGTGCAGATGTATTTTGAAATCCTGCAGGAAAAAACAGGAGGGAAAGACATCAAAGAAATCTTCCCGGAATTTTCGGTGTTTGTGTATGGAGGCGTAAACTATGAACCTTATCGTTCGCGCTTCGAAAAGCTAATTGGCAAAAAGATCGATTCTGTGGAGTTGTTTCCTGCGTCTGAAGGCTTCTTTGCTTACCAAGACAAACAACCTTCAGAAGGCTTGTTGTTGATTTTAGATTCAGGAATTTTCTACGAATTCATCCCTGCAGATTCATTCTTTGATGAAAATCCAACGCGCCTCAGTTTGGAGGAAGTGGAACTCGGTGTGAATTACGCCTTAATCTTGAGCAACAACGCTGGTTTGTGGGCATACAACATCGGCGACACTGTGAAATTCGTCTCCAAGAATCCTTACCGAATTGTTGTAAGTGGACGAATCAAGCATTTCACATCCGCCTTTGGCGAACACGTTATTGCTGAAGAAGTTGAACAGGCATTGAAGGAAGCATCCTTGGGTGAGAATGTGGAGATTGTAGAGTTTACAGTCGCGCCGCAAGTAACACCTGATTCTGGCTTGCCTTACCATGAATGGTTTGTGGAGTTTAACCAGAAGCCATCCGATCCGGAAAGGTTCCGCAGCAAAATCGACAAAGCGCTTCAAGACCGGAACATTTATTACAAAGACCTGATCAAAGGGAACGTTCTGCAGCCGTTGGTTATCAGAAGTTTAGAGAAGGATTCTTTTGTGAAGTACATGAAATCACAAGGGAAATTGGGTGGTCAGAACAAGGTTCCCCGTTTGAGTAACGACCGAAAAATAGCCGAAGTGCTCAACGATTTCACCACCGAAAGTTGGGGCAATTAATTTTGGCACTTTCCTTGCAAAGCGCCGCCGGCTGGAATTGACATTTCAGATTAATTTAAATCACTATGAGATTTACACGATTCTTTATCGCATTGTTATTGCCTTTGGCAATGGTTTCCTGCGCCGAGGAAGATCTGCCAGAAGAAGAAACTGATCCTCGAATCAAATTCACCGGCAACTGGACGGTTTCAGAAGAAACAGCAGGAGTCGCTTCAGGAACCTATCCATCTACTATCATTCTCGACACAGCAAATACTACCCAAATTGTAATTGGTAATATTTTCAACTTGGGCAGCACTGCAAAAATAAAATCGCTAGTTGCGGGCAACACTTTAGACATTTCAGCACAAACAATTGCGGGAATTTCCATTGCGGGTACTGGCACTTTTGCAGGAAACTCTTTTGTTCTTAACTATACTGCCAATGATGGTTCTACCACTGAATCCGTTAAAGCAACTTACTCCAAATAAATAAATCCCGAATCCATGAATATCCTCCGTTATACAAGCGCCTTTTTATTGTCGGCTGCACTTCTCACCAGCGCAGCATCTTGTTCTAAAAGAACAGTAACCCGAGTAGAACCGAATAAAGTAATCGACCTTAGCGGCCGATGGAATGAAACCGATGCCCGATTGTGTGCCGAAAGTCTCGTTTCGCAAGCTTTGGGTGGCGATTGGTTAGGCAATTTCAGCAATGCTCAAAAACGGAAACCAGTTGTTGTAGTTGGCTTGGTTAGAAACAACAGCCACGAACACTTAGACACCGAAATCTTCACCAAGGATGTGGAAAAGGCATTCATCAAAAGTACCATGATTCGTTTAGTTACTGCCGGAGAGAAGCGCAATGAACTTCGCGGAGAACGCGCCGACCAACAAGATTTCTCATCTGCAGAAACCATGAAGAAATTCGGTCGTGAAATTGGCGCCGATTTTATTATGCAAGGCACTGTTAAATCGATCGTTGACTCTTACGGAAAAGAGAAAACCACATTTTGGCAAGTAGATTTAGAACTTACCAATATCGAAACCAACGAAATTGTTTGGATCGGTGATTATAAAGGCAAAAAATACATTGTAAATTAATTCTACAACCTGCTCCTGATGCTGAAATCAGCTAATTTACTCGGGATTGCAGGTGTGTTTTTCCTTCTTTCGCTCAACGCATGCCGCCCTTATCATGTTCGGCAACAGAAGTATATTCAATTGATTCAAAAAGAGCAGTTTGCACTTGCTGAAGACCAACTAGAATCTTCCAGAAAAGCCAAAAAGAAGGAAAAACACAAGCTGTTGTATGTGCTCGATCGGGGATATGCAGCGTTTCAACAAGGCAAGTGGTCGGAAAGTTCGGAGTGGCTTATGAAGGCCGACCGCCTCGCTGAAGATTACCGCAAACAACTTGGCTACGACGCACTTTCGCTGCTCGTAAACGCCAATGTGAAGCCATACAAAGCCGAAGATTTCGAAGTGGTCATGATGCACTACTTCAATACGATTGCTTTCCTCAAACAACGGAATTTTGAATCGGCTTTGGTAGAATGTCGCCGAATGAACAACAGTTTGTCGGACATGTATTTTAAATCTTCCAGCAAACCAAAATACAAAGACGATGCTTTCGGTCATCTCTTGATGGGCCTTACCTATGAAGGATCTGGCGATATCAACAATGCTTTTATCGCCTACCGAAATGCTTATGAAATATACAATTCCGATTACGCTTCGTTTTTTGAAACCCCCGTTCCCAACCAATTAAAGGAAGACATAATCAGAACAGCTTCGGCCCTCGGCTTCAGAAACGAAGCGGATTTCTATCGAAAAGTATTTAAGCTTGATTCCATTCAATTAAATCGCCTCAAACCATTTGCGGAAGCTGTTATTTTTTGGCAAAACGGACTCGGTCCGGTGAAGGAGCAATGGTCGATCGATTTTATCATTACACAAAACGCTGGTTCTATTTCATTTAATAATGCTGGCCTTGGGTTGAATTTTGTTTTTCCAGCTACAAGTATTAGCCAACAAGACGCTAACAACCTAGCAAGTCTCCAAGTTTTCAGAATCGCGTTTCCAAAGTACATCAGCCGGTCACCGATTTACAAAACGGCCAGTGCATCATCGAACGGTGAAATAAGATCGTTTCAAATGGCCGAACCACTAGAACAAATTGCTTTCAAAAGTTTGAGCGATCGATTTTCGCGCGAGATGGGTTTAGCAATTTTGCGTTTGGCGATCAAGAAAGCCACCGAGTACGCAATCCGAAAAGAAAACAAGGAAGTTGGCGCCTTGATGGGCATCGCAAATGCCATCACCGAACAAGCTGATACAAGATACTGGGCAACTCTGCCTTCTTCGATTTCCTATCTAAGAATTCCTCTTCAGGAAGGGAAAAACAAGGTGATATTGCGAGCAAACCGATTGAACAACGCCATCGCTCGAACTGATACCATAACGATCGAAGCGCAAAAAGGCCGAATCTACTACGAGGTTTACAACACCATCAAGCCTTAGCGCCACAAGGTGAAATACCCACGTCGGCTCTCCGATTCGCCTTCAATGTTCACCAAATAATAGTATGTCCCTTCGGGCAATTGTGTGCCGTTTACCACATTTCCTTGGTTCGCAACACCACTCCAATCATTTTGGTAATTCTGGTTTTCGTATACCAGATTTCCCCATCGGTCGAACACCTGCAAACGAATTGCTTTTATCGACGGACCAGTAATTACAAATTGGTCGAATTTGCCATCTCCATTAGGAGAAAATCCTTCTGGAATGAATACTGCAGGCTCGTTTGCAAGACATTCAGGGTCGTCGGGACTAAGGATGGTGATTACAACAAGGTCAGAATCTCTGCAAGCGCCATTGGAAACCGTCCACCAGAGATATGCGTTGCCGGTTTCAACCGGCGTGAGGGAGGTGTTTTGGAAAAGAGAATCTTCTATTGTGGCATTGTTGGTAATGAGGTTCCAATATGATATACCAAAATTTGGAATCTCAGCCTGCAAGAATGCCGTGTCGTTCAAACATGTGATAATGTTCGGACCGCCATTCGCTACTGGCGTTTCTAAGAAAATCATCTCTACAGTGTCGCTTACTGTGCAGAAATTGTTGGTGATCGACCATGCCATTGCACGTAAGCCGGGTTCTTCAGCAAACAAACTGGCATTGACGTCATTCACATTGCTGATCTCTGCTAGGTTGTCGATAAAAATCCACGTTCCAATACCAACATCTGGTATGTTGCCCGCAAGGATGGCCTCTTGTCCGCAGATTTGTTGATCTGGGCCTGCATCTGCAAATGCTGGACTTTCGCTGCGAACAATTCGAAGAGTGTCCCTACTAATGCAGTTTCCCAACGCAATTGTATATACCACCTCAGTACTCCCGAGCGAAACGTTGGTTAAATTGGTGCTACTGTCAGTAGGATTTTCAATGCTTCCAAATGGTCCTACAATCGACCATTCACCGCCATCTGGCGTAGCCGAAATTTGGATACTGTCGGAACACAAAAAAGCATCTTCCATTACGCTTGGCGGCGTACTTGGAGCTAGGAAAGTAACTATTACTTCGTCGGTTTGTGTTGGACAAGTTCCATTTGAAGCCGTTAGAGTAAAGCTGTTTTGTCCAGACAATAATGAACTTACTGCAGTGGAGTCGTTGTTCGGAGATTCAATAATTGCGCTAGCTGTGCTCCAGTTTAAAGTCGCAAAATCCTCGGCCGATCCGATCAAAAAGTAAGCATCATTGCACAAACTAGTATCCAATCCGGCAGAAACGGGTGAAAGTGCTTGCCAAGTGGTGAGCACCATTGTATCGCGACTTACACAAGCCCCGTTAGAGATTGAATATTCAATGAGCTGAGGCCCGTTAAACGTTGTAAATGCCAATACTGAAGGGAATTGAGGCTGATCAAATGTGCCTTCTCCATTCAAAAATGTCCACAAGGCGTTGGCCGTTCCTGGTTCACTTCCATTGATTTCGGCCACGTTTCCACAAAATTCTTGATCTGGACCTGCATAGGCTATAAATGTCAAACTTTGTGCGTTAACGATCATTTGATCAGAACTTGCGGGACAAACTCCATTGCTCACAGTCCAATTAAGGAACAAAAGCCCTTCAGAGATATCTTCAATTGCAGAATTGTTTGCAGTTGGATTGACAAGCGTGCCATTTCCTGCAATAATGCTCCATTGTCCTGCTCCAACCAAAGGTTCTTGAGCACTCAAAACCACCGAGTTTCCACAAATTGAAATGTCAATTCCCGCATCGGCATTCGAAGGGTTGTCGAATCTTGTAATGGTAACTTGATCGGTAGATGCTGTGCAATTTCCACTCAGGGTTGTCCATTGAAAAATATTTGCCCCAATGCCCAAATCACTTACGGTAGTAACTGCATTTTGTGGGCTTGTTAAGGTTCCGCTTCCGCTGATAAGCGACCAAATTCCATTGCCCGAAATAGGCGCTGTGGCGCTAAGACTTATACTGCTTCCACAAACCTCCTCATCGGTTCCTGCTAATGCTGGAGATGGAGGAATTTCTCGAATAACGGTTACTTCGTCGGATGATGCCGAACAAGCACCGTTGCTAATTGTCCAGCGAAATACATTGGCTCCCGGTGCTAGATTTGAAACACCCGTGCTACCCGCAGCGCTATTAGCAATCGTTCCAGATCCTGTAATTATCGACCACGATCCAATTCCAATACTTGGATTGTTGCCCGTTAATTGAACCGAAGATGCACAAATAGTTTGATCAGATCCTGCTGTAGAGACCGTTGGCGAAAGGAATCGTGTTATTGTAACCTCATCAAACGTCGCGCAACTTCCATTGGTAACAGTCCAACGAAACACATTTGTACCTACCGCCAAGTTGCTTATCTGACTACTAGCATTGTTGATTTGTGCAATGGCTCCTGTTCCAGAAACAACAGTCCAAACGCCTGTTCCCACTATTGGAGCAGTAGCTTCAAAGTAGCTCAAAGTTGAACAAACTTGCTGGTCGCTTCCGGCGTTTGCGGAAGTTGGATTTTGATCTACAAGAATATCCACTGTATCGCTTGTTGATGGGCAAGTTCCATTCGATACGCTCCAAATTAATTGGTTCAATCCCGGAGCTAATCCGTTTATTGCGGTTGAAGGAGACGACGGATTGTCGATTAATCCAGAGCCTAATAAAACACTCCAAAAGCCTGATCCAACCGCAGGTGTAACTGCTGTTAAAATAGCTGAAGTTGCACAGGTTTGTAAATCTGTCCCTGCAACAGCCTGTGATGGAGCGGCGGTTCTTGTAATTGTAACTTGGCTAACGGCTTCCGGACAAGCACCATTTGTAACTGACCATCTGAACACATTGGCTCCAAGTCCGAGATTACTTATTGTGCTATTGGGATTGTTAGGATTTTGGATGATTCCATTGCCGCTCAACAAGGACCAAACCCCCGTGTTTCCAGAACCAGCTGCTGATGCGTTCAAGGTTGCTGATGTTGTGCAAACCGATTGATCAGTTCCGGCATTGGAAATCGGCGTTGCAAAAACTTGAAGCACCACATTATCAATTGAAGCTGGACAAGCACCATTTGAAATTGTCCAACTCAAAACCACATTGCCCAAAGACAAACCACTGATTGTTGTACTTGGGTTATTTGGAGATTGAATGTTTGCAGAGCCGCTAACCACCGCCCAGGTTCCTGTGCCAACCACTGGAGTATTTGCACTCAATGTTTGGCCTGAATTACAAACAATCGCATCAGGACCAGCTAGAGCAATTGTTGGATTTTGGAAACTTAGTACGCTCACCTCATCGATGCTCGGCTGACAAAATCCGTTAGTAATGGTCCAACGAAAAACATTGATTCCACTACCCAAGCCTGTAACTTGTGTTTGCGGATTTGCAGCATTTACGAAAGTACCAGACCCGGAAACTACGCTCCAGGTTCCAATTCCTGTAGTTGGTGTATTCGCAGAAAGTTGTGTTGAGTTGCTACAAACACTTTGGTCGTTGCCTGCAATTGATAATGATGGAGCAGTCTGAACGGTTATACTCACTTCATCAATAGATGGTGTACAAACGCCATTTGAAACGCTCCAACGAAGGGTGTTTTGACCAACCGACAAGCCCGAAACTGAGCTATTGGGCTGATTTTCATTGCTAAAAATTGCTGTTCCAGAAACAACAGTCCAAACGCCCGAACCAAGCAAAGGACTATTTCCATTGAGTGATGTTGTGGTCGCGCAGATTGTTTGGTCTTGACCCGCCAAGGCGGAAGATGGTGCCTGATTTACAGTGATGATCACTTCGTCGCTTAAGTCCAGACAAGTGCCTCCATCAATTGTCCATCGAAACACATTAGCACCCAACGACAATCCTGAAACACTAGTGCTTTCTAGGTTTGAATTGGCAAAAATCCCCGATCCTGAAACAACTGTCCATATTCCGCCTGCAGCTGCTGAAGCATTGAGATTTGTAATCGGAGTGCAGATGTTTTGGTCACTTCCTGCGTTCGGCGTGATTGGGTTTGCATCCACGTTGATGCTTACCTCATCGAAAGACGGTGTACAAACGCCGTTAGAAATCGTCCATCTCAACACATTGGTTCCAGTAGACAATCCAGAAACAGAGGAGTTCGCAAGGTTTGCATTGGCGAAGGTTCCTGCACCTGAAATAACCGACCACACGCCATTTCCAACCGCTGGCACATTGCCTTCGAGTGT